>JAEXPO010000295.1 GCA_023446675.1 Bacillota bacterium
ATAACATAGGCTCCGATAGCTGCCCCGAAGGCAAGATAAAAAAGGATGTTAAAGAGAAGGAGCTTGGGAAGCCGGCTCACAAAAAGCATAAGCCTTTCCCTGAGGCTTGTCTCAGGATGTGTGAGACCGGAGTAATAATAGGTTCCGTAAACCATTCCTATAAAATAGTTCAGCACCTGAACCCCACCCAGTATGAGCATAACAATAAGAAGCGGCCTGAGCATATCCAAATAGGGCTGAACGCTTAGCAGAGAAGGTCCGATAGCTGCGACCCCGTTTTCACTCATATAGGTGCTGAAGCTCTTAAAATTTTCAAAAAATGTCTGTGTGTATGGGCTGGTCACCCTGTAGCTTCCGAATATAATTCCCAGCATCACTACAAAAAGGATTCGGGCCACCCAGGGGTTTTCCGTATCGTAAAACTTAATGGCATCCTTTAGATAATAAACAATGGATTTGACCTTTCCGCCCCCTGAACGGGCGCCGGGTATGCCTTTATTCATGACCACCGCTCCTGACTTGCTTTATTTCCTTTTCAGTTAAATACCGCCACTGGCCCTCCGGTAAATCACCTAGAACGATTCCTCCCACAGCCACTCGCCTGAGCTGGATTACCGGATGCCCCACTGCTTCACACATTCGCTTAACCTGACGATTTCGGCCTTCATGCAGGGTTATCTGAATAAGAGAGGACTTTCGTCCATAGGTTTCCAATAATTCCGCCTCAGCAGGCCAGGTTTTCTTCCCATCCAATACAATACCGTTTTCCAGCCTTTCCATCACGGCTGTTTCCGGTACGCCTTCGACTTCCGCCAAATAGGTCTTTCGGGTTTCGGCCGAAGGATGAGTACTTGTAAAGGTAAAATTCCCGTCATTGGTTAAAAGGAGAAGTCCTGTGGTGTCATAATCCAGTCGTCCCACAGGATAAACCCTTGCCTTTATCCCCTTTACCAGATCCAGAACGGTAGGGCGGCCCTGGGGATCCGACATGCTTGAAATATAGCCCCAGGGCTTGTTTAGCATAATGTATACCTGCTTCTTTTCCATGGAAAGGACTTTTCCTTCCCACTCCACCCGGTCCTCCGGTGAAACCATAAAGCCCATTTCAACAACAGGCTTCCCGTTAACATAAACCTGACCGCTGCGTATAATCTCCTCGGCGCGCCGCCTGGAGGCAACCCCGCAGTGAGCCATGTATTTTTGTAAGCGCATTTTTTCTTCCATCTGGTTAATACTTGTCCTCCGTTAATTAAGGTGACTCTGTTATAAAATCAAAATAGGTGTCGGGAAAGGGCTCGTCTATAAGAACATAATGCCACCATTCCGTTGAAATGGACTTAAAGCCCCCCTCCTCCATAGCTTTTTTTATAAGATTACGGTTGGCTGTCTGCTCATCGGTAAGACCCTTGGCCCCAAAATGAGACTTGGGATCTAAAAAATCATAAGGTGTGCCCATATCCAAATCCTCTCCGCTGCCCAGGGAGTAAAGGGTAAGATCTACGGTAGATCCCCGGGAATGGCCTGAGCGTTTGGAAAGATATCCCTTTTGAAAAAGCTGTGTTTTCTGAACTGAGGGATAAAAGGCTTCCTTGGTAAGCCCGTCCTCAGGCTGGCCGGACCACTCTATAAAATACTTTACCGCCCGTTCCGGCCTGTAAGCATCAAAAATCTTTATTCCCAGTCCCTTTTTAGCCAGAGCTTCCGCAACTCTTTGCAGGGCATTTGCAGCCTGAGCTGTGGCACAGGGCTGCATGGTTTCATAGCCTGGCACTATTTTTCCTGAAAAATTATTCTCGGTGGTATAGCGTATATCGTATTGGACACCTGCATTTCCTCCAAGCACATCCTCCAGAAAAACAAAACCCTCCGGTAAAGCAATGGCAGTATTAGCTTTGCTTATATCATCCTTATCCGCAACCGGATCGGGAGTGCTTTCAGATGCAGAAGGGGTACTCTCTTCGAAGCTTAAGAGTTCATTTTCCGAAAAGGCATGCTCCGGATCCGTGCCGCTATCCTCCGCAAGTCCGCCGTCCAGCCTGTTTAAAGACTGCGAGGCCATCAAGGGTGCAATGGAGCCGTAAACCTCATTTTCACCCCCGGTCGAGCTCTGCTGTCCATCCTTCTGAATATAAAAAAGCAGAAAGATAAGGAGTATGATGCTTAGCCAAGCAGGCAAGAGATATCTCAAGGCTTTTTTCATTCGTACGTTCCTTTCCTTCCTCGTATCAGCCCGTTCTATTCCTGTCCTATTAGAGTATAGCCTATCAAAGCTTAAAAAGCTATAATTCTCCTTTTATAAGTGGCGGCAGAGAGTTCTCAATTTACACCTATACTCCCTTACTATATAATAAGCTCAGGATAAGCTCACGAAAGACTTTGAAAAGCGATAAAACTTAAAGCCCTAATGACTGAAATAGCTATGAGTGAGGATATTGTGCGGTTGCTCGAAATTTTTTATGCCGGTTTAACGGTGCTGAGAAGTAAAGTATACAAGCAGGAAGAAAAGCCTGCTTTTAAAAAATACCCCTCCTATTGGCATATGCGTCTTTTCGGTTCTTCGGACACTTGGGATTCCAATAATTATTATCTTGCGGCACGGCCCAATCCGGGCGCAGGCATTGGGCATCAAATGGCTAATTGGATTGCCGGTTATTATTATGCAAAGGTCTTTGGCATAAAGTTTGCCGCCTTGCCCTTTCCATCAAGCCATGTTCCCTATTCCGTGGGAAGCTGGGATGAATTTTTAGGCTTTAACGAGAGTGAGGTTCCTGTCAAGCAACTGGTTTCCCAGGGCTATACTAGAGTCCGGTTGCCTCTGTTTCATGAAAACGATGCCGAGAGGGATGTTATTCGCAAAATAATGAGCTCCTATTCAGGCAAGCGTATTGTATTTCTGTTTGAACAGGATCAGCCCTATCAGGAGCAATACGGTGTAATGACTGATCTCCGGAAGAAATTTTACTCTGCAAAAGCAAGAAAATCGGAGCGCCTCAGCTTTGATTCATCAAATTACAATATAGCCGTGCATGTTCGCCGCGGCGATATCGTACAGGCCCCAGGTAAAAACAATGAAAATCTCACCCTGCGCTGGCTGGATACCGATTATTATGTCAACGCACTTGCAAATACAGTAAAATACATTGCTACGGACCGGCCCATTCATATTTATTTATTCTCACAGGGTAAGCGAGAGGATTTCCCAGAGTTTCTTACTTTCCCCAATATTCATTACTGTCTTGATATGCCGGATAAAGAGAGCTTCGCTCACATGTGCTTTGCCGACGCACTCATAACAAGCCGCAGCTCCTTTTCCTACAAGCCCGCACTGCTGAACAGGGGCTTAAAAATCTGCCCCGCTGATTTCTGGCATGGGTATCCGGAAACCTCCGACTGGATTCTTACCCAACGTGACGGAAGCTTCATCAAAAAATGAATCCCCCGCCTTCTCAGCCTGACCATTGATTGCCGCATCTTTTTGAAACTGCCATTATCATGATTTCCAACAGCGGATGTTTTATGGTATAGTATTTATGGTCTAAAACGGAATAATCAGGAATGAGGAATAAAGCATGAAACTTGGAATCGTGGGACTTCCCAATGTGGGAAAAAGCACACTGTTCAACGCCATTACCCAGGCCGGCGCCGAAAGCGCCAACTACCCTTTTTGCACCATTGATCCCAATGTGGGTATTGTGGCTGTCCCCGACGAGAGGCTGGATGTACTGGCCAAAATGTATAATCCCAAAAAAATAACCCCTACCGCCATTGAATTTGTGGATATCGCGGGCCTGGTCCGCGGCGCCAGCAAGGGCGAGGGTCTTGGAAATAAGTTTCTTTCCCATATACGCGAGGTGGATGCCATCGTCCATGTTGTGCGCAGCTTTGACGACGGAAACATTGTCCATGTGGACGGCTCCGTGGATCCCAAAAGGGATATCGAAACCATCAACCTGGAGCTTGTTTTTTCGGATATGGAAGCCATAGATAAGCGCATTGACAAAACCCGGAAGCAGACGAAATCGGGAGACAAGAAATTTCAGGTTGAAGTGGAATTCCTTGAAAGCATTAAGACTACCTTGGAAAAAGGTCTCCCGGTAAGGTCCATGACCTTCACCGCCGATGAACAGGAATATGTGGACGGCCTCTTTCTCTTAACCTCCAAGCCTGTGCTTTACTGTGCAAACGTAGCGGAGGACGGCATTGCCACTGCCGACAGCAATCCTTATGTTCAAACGGTCCGTGAAGTTGCTGCCGAGGAAAAGGCCGAGGTCATTGTCATTTGCGCCCGTATCGAGGAAGAAATCAGCCAGCTTGAAAATGAGGAAAAGCAGATGTTTCTTGAGGAGCTGGGCCTTGCCGAATCGGGTTTGGACAAGCTTGTTAAGGCAAGCTACAAGCTTTTGGGCCTCATCAGCTATTTAACCGCAGGCGAGCAGGAGGTGCGGGCCTGGACCATTATAAATGGAACCAAAGCCCCCCAGGCAGCCGGAAAAATACACACCGACTTCGAGAGAGGCTTTATCCGCGCTGAAATTGTGGCCTATAAGGATTTAGTGCGTCTCGGCAGCTATAATGCCGCCCGTGAGCAGGGTCTTGTGCGCTCCGAGGGCAAGGAATATGTCATGCATGACGGAGATGTCACCCTTTTCCGCTTTAATGTGTAATTGAAACCCCTTCGGTATGGATTTTACTGGCTGAAAGCAGCTGCTTGAGGAGGGTCTGTACCCCACTTTTTGGGCCACGTCGTAATTAAGCACCAAAAACGGCGCTGTGCTGTAAATTGGGGGCAGATCCTACAGCTTCCAAAACCGCAATGCCATTTTGCTCAAGGGTCAATGTTCTTACGCACACACCCTCCAGATACTGGATATATTCCTTTCCAAATTGCAGAGAAACCGGCTCTTTCCAAAGTTAAAAAGGAAATAATACGCCTTTCCGCTTTCCGGACAACAGCGCTTTACAACCTCAACGGCGCTTCCCTCGGGGGGAAGAATGGTATTGGGTTCAATAGCGCAATCGGCGCAAATAGCCCCAAGCAATTTTTTCAACAGATCGGTTTCCGGGCAGGTGCCGATATACCACGCATGCCCGCTGCCGTACCTGTTGTGGGAGACCACACCCTGATCCTTTTTAAAGCTGTCGGCATAGCTTGCCTTCATTTCGGCGGAGCCTTCAAGCAGCTCGCTCCAGCCTCCGTCCTTACCTGTTTCACCTGATGAGAGGCGAATTTCAGCCTGGTTCAGAGGAAATACCGGCTCCACCTCCTGAACGCCCATGCCGAACAAATCCGTAAGCCCGGCAGGAAGGGATTCGGTGTAGCCCACATTGTCTTCGTTTTTAGCGCTTGTAAGGAAGGTGGCGATTAATGTACCGCCCTTTTTCACATATTCCTTAAGCTTTTCCCGCATCCTTTCAGGAAGCACAATAGCGGCGGGAAGCACGATGGCCTTGTAGCCGGAGAAATCCGCGTCAAAAGAGATAATGTCCGCGCCCACACCCAGCTGAGCCAGGGTGTTATAGTAGAGAGACGCGTGGTGGATATAATGGAACAGCGGATCATTCACAGGCTTTATACGAAGCGCCCAGTGGCAGTCATAGTCAAAACAGATGGCAGCCTGGCTGCTGATAACGGTTTTCTCCAGGGGCTCAAGCTGCTTTAATAGCCTTGCCGTCTCCTGCATCTCCCTGTAACGGCGCCGGGGAACGCCGTCCGCGTCCACGATAGCGTAATTCAGCTGCTCGGCTCCGAAGGGAAAGGTGCGGAACTGAAAATGGAGCATCATTACGGCGCCATGGGCCATAGACTGCACCACGGCCTGCTTCAGCGCTCCCGGATTGGGCTGCAGGCGGCCGTCGCCTCCCAGCTTGTGGCCTCCCCCCGAAACAAATTCCAAAACCCAGAAGGGCACCTCCGGCTTTATCCCCCGGGCAAAGGCATAGGGAAAGGAATCCACTCTGGAATCCCGTAAATTGGGATAAAAGTCAAAGGCAAAGCAATCAAGCTTTTTAAAGCTCCTGTAATAATTGATACTGTTAGTGGCAAGGCCTGTGGAATTGGTGGTAACAGGGTATGCCGTATATTGCTTGAGGATAGCTGTCTGTATATCCTGAAATTCAATCTGGCTCTCGCTGGAAAAACGTTCGAATTCCAGGCGGAGGGTAGGGTTTTCATGGTAGGCGTTGATGCTCTGCCGGGAGTGGACCTCGATGGTGTTAACTGGGGGATGGATCTGGAAGAAGCCGCTATATTCCTGGGACCAGAAAATTCCCCCTGAGCGGCGATTCCATTCCTCAATGCTGCCATATTTGGATTTAAGCCAATTCTGGAATTTTATTGTGCAGGAGGGGCAGCAGCAGCGGCCTGTGGTTTCCTGTGCCGGCTCATTGTCAATTTGAAAGCCCGCAACATAGGGATTAGTGCCATAGTGCCTGGCGATGGCTTTGGTTACCGCGGCACAGTGACGGCGGTAATCCTCGTTGTTGTAGCAATAGTGCCTGCGCCCGCCGAAAGGTCGCATCACCCGGCGGTTGTCCGTATAGGCCATTTCCGGATAGCGATAAAAGATCCAGTCCGGGGGGCAGGCCGTGGGCGTGCACACAATGGTTTTAATTCCCGCTTCGCCAAGCTCGCTTACAACGCCGTCCAGCCATCCAAACTCATAGCGGCCCTCCTCCGGCTCAAAACGGTTCCACGCAAATTCACCCATGCGCACCGTATTAATACCGGATTCCTTCAGAAGCTTTAAATCGGCGCCCAGCTCCTCCGGGCTTTTGTGCTCGGGATAATAGGAAACACCGTAATACATTTAATCAAACCTTCCTTTCCGTCTTTAGGGAATGAGCATGTTAAAAGCCTATCAGCGCGCCGCCGTCCACAGGCAGCACAGCGCCGTTGACAAAGGCTGCCGCGTCGCTTGACAGATACACGGCTGCCCAGCCTACGTCCGCCGGATCACCGAAGCGGGCCATGGGCGTTCGTCCAAGGATTTTTTCCCTGCGCTTGGGATCGTTGTCGGTAGCCTTTCGGAACATGGGTGTGTCTATCCATCCGGGAGCAATGGCATTAACCCGGATTCCACTGTCGGAAACCTCAGCACACAGCGCCCGCATTAAGCCCAGCACCCCGGATTTGGCGGCGGAATACCCGGTCACCTGAGTCATGCCGATATAGCTTGTCATGCTCCCGATAAATAGAATGCTCCCCTTCTCCTGACCGCGCATTACGGAAAGCGCGGCCCTGGAAAGGGCATAGGCCCCTTTCAGATGGACGTTGAGCACATCCATAAAATCCTCCACACTCATTTCCTCCACAGGCTTTTTCCGGTGTATGCCCGCATTGTTGCAAAGGATATCCAGGGCGCCGTGGGTTCTCACAATTTCCTCTACCAGAGGGCCGCAGCCATCGGTATCGGTCACATCAAACTGTCTGTAGGACGCATTCTTTCCCATGGACGCCATAATGTCGGCGTATTTCTCCTTTGGGGACGAGCTTGCTACAATAACCTTTGCCCCGGCTGCAAGCATGCACCTGGCCGTCGCCAGACCCAAACCTGTCGCCCCGCCGGTAATGAGGGCAACGCGCCCTTCCAAAGAAAAAGTATTGGGAAAATTAAAACCATTCATTCTTTCTGCTCCCTGCATGTAAAATTCTGATATTTATAAGGAATATACCACTCCCGGTGTCCTGTAAGCTCCGCCTTTACCTGTTGTCCGGAAGCGGTGGCGCACACCAGCTCAAAAAGCTTATCCGTCATTTCTGCCGGCATAAGCTCATTGCGCAAAATGGGGCTTGCGTCAAAATCCATATCGCCTGCCATACGGCGGAAGGTATCGCTGTTTCCCGTCACTTTAATAATCGGTGTCACCGCATTGCCGATAACATTGCCCCGTCCTGTCACAAGAAGGGAAATATGGCAGCCGGAGGCAGCGAGGGCAGTTAACCCCTCATTGTCGTTGGGGTTGGTAATGCCGTATTGCACGCTGTTGGGATCCGGTGTGGTATCCAGCAGCCACAGTCCCGAGCGGGGCGGCCTCTGCGTCACCTTAAGCACGCCCTGAATCGGACGGGTTCCGCTTTTAACAACAGCTCCCATACTCTTTTCCTCAATGCTGGACAGACCACCGGCAAAATTTCCTGGCGAAACGCTGAACTGTCCCACCGAGCGGCAATAGTCCAGCGCTTTGTCGTAGGTATGGCTAAGGGCCGCCGACGCGCCCGCGTCCGCAGCCCTTGAGCAAAGCTGAGCCCGAAGGCCGATGGCCTCCACAATCTCTTCAAATACCACCCGGGCCCCCATATCTCCCAGTCGGTCGAACAGGGCTCCGGTGACAAGATTGCCTGCCAGGCCGCTGGTGGCGTCGCTGCCGCCGCACTCCGCGCCGATAACCAGCTCCTCCGGGCCCATTTCGCACAGAGGGGTTTTGGAAAGCACCTTCAACAGCTTGCCCGCATATTGCCTTCCCTGCAGAACGGCGGGAAGCGTCCCTCCCTCCTCTTGTATTGAAAGCCACCGGGCGGGGCGGCCGGCTTCCTCCGCCACGGCGGCAAGGCGGGAGGGCTGCAGGTATTCGCAGCCCAAGCCCACCGCCAGCACCGCGCCCACATTGGGATGGGAGCACAGCGCCTCCAGCACCCGCTGGGCATAGGCATTGTCCGTGCAGCCGTCAAAGCCCACAAGCTCCGCCCAGCCATCAAAGGCGGACACAATACGTTCTGCCGCATGCCTTGCACATAAAACCGTGTAGATTACAAGCAGACGGTTCCGTATGCCCTTGCTGCCGTCGGCCCTCAGATAAGCCTTCCATTTTTTCATAGGGCCTCTCCCGCCTTTCGTGTGCCTGTGACGGGATCCAGACTGGAGGAACGCTGGTCATATAAGCTTTCCATACAGTGGATATGCACCCAGCTTCCCATGGGAATATCCCGGGTGGCCCGCCCCACAGTCACACCATATTTTATAATATCTTCTCCAAAAGAGATATTATCCAGGGCTATTTTATGATACAAAGGAATATCCTCCCCGGCTGTGACGGCTTCCCTTCGAAAGCCGTAAACCTGCACACTCCTGCCTGCGGCGGAGGCTTCCAGAGCCGTGGCGACATTATCTGCTTCATGAGCGGCAAAGGCTGTTAATTCCTTAGTCACAAAGTCCTCCTCTCACAGCACGCCGAAAAGGCGAAAGGCTTCGGAAACAGGCATCCCGTTCTCCACCGCCTTGCGCATGCTTTTCTCCTGGCTCGCCTTGTGAAGGGAATCCTTCACCACCTGGGCCGAAACCTCCTTGGGTATAACAACCACACCGTCCTGATCTCCGAAAATGTAGTCGCCGTCCCTTATGGTAACCTGCCCGATTTCTATGGTGCACCGGTAATCCACCACCTTGGTC
>JAEXPO010000468.1 GCA_023446675.1 Bacillota bacterium
CCCACGTTATTGTAGAAGGCCTGGGTAAAGCCCTTTAGATCGATATTCATGGCGTCGATTAAGGGAAGCAGCTCCAAAAGAGGCTCCCGGCAGACGGTTCCATTGGTGACAAGCACGGTTTTAAGGCCCCGTTCATGGGCAAGGATCCCACAGTCCCGGACATACTCAAAGCTGATGAGGGGTTCATTGTAGGTAAAGGCAAGGCCGATGTTTCCCTGAGGCACAAGGGCCAGAGCCTTTTTAACAAGCTCCTCAGGAGATACTCGCACCGTTTCAGTCCGGTTATCCCCCATGGCTATGGCACTGTTCTGGCAAAAGGGACAGCTTAAATTGCAGCCGTAGCTTCCCACTGACAAAATGAGGCTGCCGGGTAAAAATCGGGCCAAGGGCTTTTTTTCAATGGGATCCAGTGCCAGAGCGGTGATTTCTCCGTAATTCGTGCAAACGCTTTTGCCGTTCAGGCAGGTTCTGGCACGGCAGCGCCCGGTTTGCCCTTCTTCAAGCCGGCAGTGATGAGGACACAGGCTGCAAATCACTTATGCCTCACCACCTCGAAACGATACAGCTTTACCGGTTCATGTGCCTCAATACCGGCTTTTTGCCTGGCAATGGCGATTTGCTCCTCCACCCGGTCAACACCTTCAAGATTCGGGAGTAAAAGCCCCCGCCTGCTGCCATTTTCCACGATAACGCCATAGCGCATGACATTAAGCTTGCCGGGGGAATCAATTTCTTCCGGTTCACCCAGCACATCCACGCTGTACTCCAGCTCTTCAAGCTCGCTTACTGTAACCGGATCAAATCGGGGATCCCTTGATCCGGAGGAAATGGCATTTTGCAAAATCTCCTGAGCCACATTATCCGTGGTCGGCGAAATAGTTCCGATACAGCCTCTGAGGCGGCCATGCTTTTTAAGGGAAACAAAGGCTCCTGCCCGGGTACTGAGCATGTCCTCCGGAAGCCCCTGGGGCAAAGAGGCAGGCTTTCTCTCTTTCACATAGGCTTCCACGCTTAACCGTGCCAGCCGGACATAAGCGTCCTCCCGTTCCATCTGCTCAACATGCTGCTTTTGGAGCATTTTCTCGAACTGATCGCCTATATTTCTTTGGGTATCCTCCCCCGTTACCTGGAACCAGGCCACACCGTAGCCTACCCCAAAAGGGCCTTCATAGGAAAGAAGCTCAGAACTAAGTGCTTTTCTGTCCAAGGCTCCCGCCATTATCCAAAAGGAACGAAGTCCGCATTCCGCCGCTGTTTCCGACAGCTCGGAAGGGCAACTCAGAAGGGAAAGAAAATCCCCTGCTGCAAAGGCTTCTGTTATGGCCCTGTCAAATTCCGGTCCTTGGGGAACAAAGCCGTACGGCCCGTCCTCCAAAAGCTTGTGGGACAAATCCCCGCTGGCAATGACTACCGTTCGGCGTCCAAGACGCTCCGAGGCCTCTGAAAGACACTGGCCCAGGTGATAGTGGGTAAGGGGTGAAAGCCCCGACAGTCCGATACGTACCGTACGAAAGCCGGTATAAACCTTATTGAGAAAATACAGAGGAATCATGGTGCCGTGATCCAGGCTTTTTTCCTTCTCCCCCAGGGTTCCTGCGGGTATGCCCTTTTCTTTTGCACATATAGTGATTTCTTTCACAAGCTCCCTGTCGTATTGCGTTTTAATTTTCACCTTTCCAGCACGAAAAGCGCCCATATCCCCTGTTGCTTCCACTCCCGGAGACAGGTGAAAATAGTCGCTGTACATCACCGAATGGGGGCTTGTTACAATAACCGTATCGGGCTTTAATTCGGCAATACGCTTCACTGCCTCCCAATAGGCCTGTGTGGTCTTTTCTATTTTCTTTTCCCCGCCCTGGCCCACCTCCGGCAGGATGATGGGCGGATGAGGCAGGACAACTGCCGCCAGAATGGACATGGTAATCCTCTCCCTATCGCTTTTTGGGTCGTTGGCTCCTTGGTAATTATAAGAGCCTGCGGTGCTTTTACAGTAAACCATTGGCTGCCGTCGGCCCTCATTTACACCCACCTACACCTATCTACACCTATCTACACTTACACTTACACCTACACCTCTACGCCTACATTATCCCAATAACAGGACTGTCATTCAACAAACTGCCTCGGTTGATTTACAGGGCCGTCAATGATGCCCCATCGAAGGCTTGTCTTTGGTTCTGTGCTTGCGTTTGGGCTCATATTCCTGCCAGTATACTCTTTTTTCATCGTATCTTGTCCTAGGCCCGGGATTTTCAGCAGGATAACCCACATAAATAATATTAAGGGGGATTACATGCTCAGGTATGTTGAATACCTTTTTTAACAGCCTTATCCTGTTTTCAACAGGATAAATCCCTATCCATACCGTACCCAGGCCAAGACTGGCGGCAGCGATTAAAAGGTTTTCCGTTGCGGCGCTGCAATCCTGAATCCACATGTCGTGATCCGGGCCTTTTAACGTCAGTTTCATATTACCGCAAACAATAACGGCTAACGGCGCGTTGTACCGGGCAA
>JAEXPO010000637.1 GCA_023446675.1 Bacillota bacterium
GAAAAACGTCGCGGCAGCAGCAGCATGGATTGGGATGTCCTTGTTCTTAAGCTGGGAACAGACGAGGGAATCGACGGCATCGCAACCGTACTGGCTGCCCGCTCGGGCAAAGTGACGGAAGCCTATCTCCACGACAACATCGCCCCCCTTATTCTTGGGCGCTCCCCCTATGATCGGGAGAAAATCTGGAATGAGCTGTGGAACATCGACAGGCATCTGACCTTTTTCCCCGTCTATCATCCCGGCCCCGTGGACGTAGCCCTGTGGGATATTTGCGCCAAAGCGGCCGGACTTCCCCTGTACAAGTACATCGGAGCCTACCGGACAAGCCTTCCCGTATATGCCAGCAGCCTTTTTCTCCCCACCGTGGAGGATTACATAAACGAGGCGCTGTATTATAAGGAAAGGGGAATAGGCTGTTACAAGGCTCATCCTCCCGGCCCTTACAAGCTGGATATGGAAATTCATCAAAAGCTCCGTGAGGCTGTGGGCAGCGAAATGGATTTGATGAGCGACCCTGTAGCCGAGTATTCTCTGGACGAGGCTATCCGTGTCGGGCGGCATCTGGAGGAATTGGATTACGTCTGGATGGAGGAGCCCTTTCGCGATTTTGAGCTTCATAAATACAAGCAGCTTTGCGCCGCTCTGGATATACCCATTGCCGCAACGGAAACCACTCGCGGCTGCCACTGGGGCGTCGCCCAGGTTATCGCCCAGCAGGCGGCTGATATTGTCCGCGCCGACGTGTCCTGGAAATGCGGCATCACGGGCACCCTGAAAATCGCCCACCTCGCAGAAAGCTTCGGTATGCGCTGCGAAGTGCACACCACCACCATGACTTATATGGACATGGTAAACCTTCATGTTTCATGTGCCATACGCAATTGCAATTATTTTGAATACTTTGTTCCCGAGGAGGATTTCCAGTTGCCGATGTCCGGAAAGCTTCCCATTGGCCCGGATGGAATCATCACTGTTCCCGAAACGCCCGGCGTTGGCGCGGAGCTTGATTGGGAGCTCATTAAACGCTGCTGCGTCTCCCACAAGACTGCAACCTTGTAACACCAGCAAAAAAGGAGGCAACACCTGTGACCAACCGTTTTTCCGAGGACCTGCTTCTTTCAAGCGAAACCGGCCGGCGTCTTTATAACGCTTATGCCCGGGATATGCCCATAATAGACTACCATTGCCACCTTCTTCCTCAGGAAATCTGTGAAAACAGACAATTTGAGGATCTGGGAGAAATGTGGCTGGCCCACGACCATTACAAATGGCGGGCCATGCGCACCTTCGGCATTGACGAAAAATACATTACGGGAAGCGCAGGCTTCTATGAAAAGTACCTGCAATTCGCTAAAATCCTTCCCCTGCTCATTGGCAATCCCATTTACATCTGGTGCGCACTGGAGCTCAAGCGGTATTTTGATATCGACGAGCCTCTGGGAGAATGGAACGCGGAGGAAATTTACATCCGGACTAAAAAGCTGATTGCCGAAAAGAACCTGACGCCCCGTGGGTGCATGGAGGCTTCCAGGGTAGAGGTGGCCTGCACAACCGAGGATCCTGTTGATTCCCTGGAATATCATTTAAAAATGAAGGCAGATCCATCCATTAAAACAAAAATACTGTCTGCCTTCCGTCCCGATAAAGCCTTTTATTGCGAAAAGCCCGCCTTTCAAGGATACATCCCCCTCCTTGCCGAAGCGGCCGGGCTTGAAATCCGCAGCTTTTCCCAATTGCTTGTGGCTTTGGAAAAACGGCTTCTATTCTTTAAAAGCACCGGTACAATTATCTCGGATCACGGGATAGAGGAGCTTCATTGGGCGGATTATACCCTGGAGGAAATCGAGGGTATTTTTGCCAAAGCCCTTACTGGCGAGCTTCTCAGCCAAAGCGAAATTGCCAAATACCGCTGCGCCTTTCTGACTGAGATGGGAAGCGTCTATTTTAAAAACGGGTTTATCATGCAGCTTCACATCGGAACCTATAAAGGGGCAAACCGGGGCGGAGAGCGTGACTATGGCGAAGCTACCGGGTTTGACTGTACCGACGATTCCACTTCGGCCAAAAGTGTGGGCGCTTTGTTAAACACTCTTAGGGAGCGGGGTTCTATGCCAAGGGCCCTATTATATCCGCTGGATTATACTCAAATAGAGACCTTCGCTATTCTGGCAGCCGGTTTTTGCGAAGGGGGCACAAAGGCCTGGGTACAGCTGGGGGCTCCCTGGTGGTTCAACGACCATGGCTATGGCATTGAACGCCAGCTGGAGGCTATTGCAAACCTCTACCCTATAAGCCTTTCCATTGGAATGCTGACAGACAGCCGCAGCTTTTTAAGCTATCCCCGCCACGAGCTGTACCGCCGCTGCCTGTGCAATTATTTTGGCAGGCTAATCGAACGGGGCGATTATTTCTCAGGAGAAGAGAACTTAAAGCGGGTTATTCAGGATATATGCTATTACAATGCGTTGGAGTATCTCCGGCTCGGGGGCTGAACCGGAGATACAAGGGCTTCTGCCTTTTAAAGGCAGGCCGACTATTGATGAGGTGATAAAATGACAAAAAAGATGCCCAGGGAAATGACCGGCGCGGAGCTTCAATCCATGCTAAAAAGCACTATCAATTTTAAAAGCCTTGGCGGGCTCAAGGATCCGGATCTCAAGCTCTCAAGGGAGGATCTGAAATGGTGGCGGGAGGCCCGTGTCGGGATGTTTGTCCACTGGGGCCTTTATTCTATTCTGGGAAGAGGCGAGTGGGCCCGCTTCAATGAGGGCATACCCGAAGCAGAATACGAAAAGCTGGCCTGGGAGTTCAATCCTGTGGACTTTGACATGGAGGAATGGGCTGAGCTGGCCAGTGACTTTGGCGCTAAATACATGGTCATGGTCGCCCGGCATCACGACGGCTTTGCCCTGTGGGACAGCCCGGGAAGCTACGGTGGCTTTACAAGCTCTAAAACCGCCTCAAAAAGAGATTTTATCAGGGAATACACGGAGGCCTGCAGAAGGCATGGCCTGCGTGTAGGTATCTACTATTCCCTTATGGACTGGCGCTTTCCCGGTTATTTCAATCCGGAAGGGCTATTGGACAATGCTCTCCTTATGAAAAAGCAAACCTACGATCAGGTAAATGAGCTATGCGGCAATTACGGCCCCGTCGATATTATATGGTATGACGGAGCCTGGCTTGCTCATAAAGGCAGCGACACCACCAGCGCCTGGCTCTGGGATCCGGTAAAGCTTAATAAAGAGGTTAGAAGCCATAACCCTAAAACTCTTATCAATCCCCGTTCCGGCTGGGAGGGCGACTTTTACTG
>JAEXPO010000661.1 GCA_023446675.1 Bacillota bacterium
GTTCCATTGAGACCACCGCTGTTTTTATCCTGCCCTCCATGGATGTAAAGCTTTGTCTTTCGGGCACGGCTAAGAGGCCATTCCTGCTCACCCCTCCAGCAGTTGTCTCCTAAAACGAAGATTTGCACCGGTGCTTCGTCCATAATTCCGTTGCATTCATCCTTGAGCCAGTGATCGAACCATTTCTTTACGGTTTCGTGATTTCCTCTACCCTCTCCGCTGTTAGCCGCTCCAAAATCACAGCCATCTATGTTGGAAGCTAAACCGCCGCCGTGAAGCCAGGGACCGATAACGAGCTTTCTTCCGTCCTTAGGCATATTCCCTTCAACAGCGCAGTTCCAGTTCTCCAAAGTACCATCCCTTGCCCCATCGAACCATCCGGTTAAAAAAAACATGGATGAGTGGATATTTCCCACCCTTACAGGCCTTCCCGCCCGCTCCATAAAGGAGGGATCTTCAACTCCGTTGACAAGCTCCAGATAAGCCTTTAGCTGAGGAACTCCCTCTATGCGCGCAGCAGGAGTATCATACAACGGCAGCTTGAACATCAGGCTGTCCCAATTCTTTTTATAATAGTCAATGGCTTCTTTAATTTTTTCTCTTTCGTCAGGAGCCAGAAACCAGGCCTCCAGATTATCCAGTACCCTATCCATAAGCCATGCAAGATGATAATTGTCAAAGGTCATGGCCTTTGTCAGGCTGAAGGGCTGTATGGCGGAATTTTGAAAGGGACAAAGGGTTTTGAGATGGGGCGGATTGTTTTCCGCAGCCGCCATTTGTGTAAAGCCAAAGTAAGAAAGCCCCTGCATACCCACATTTCCATTGCACCAGGGCTGAGATGCCAGCCATTCCACCGAATCGTAGCCGTCCTGGCTCTCGTTGGCTCCTGTAGCATCCAGTATACCTTCTGAGGCTCCCGTCCCCCTCACATCCTGAAAAACAATATTGTATCCGCTTTGGGCCATATCCCTGTAATTGGAATAAAGGTATTCCCGATGGACTCTTTCTTTGATATAAGGAGTACGTAAAAGGATAGCAGGATAGGGCCTGTTGTCATCGGGCCTGAAAATGTTGCAGGCCAGGAGTACGCCATCCCGCATAGGGGCCATGACGTTGAGCATTTCTTTGAGCATGGTTATTCAACACCTCACATTATTTTATTCTTTTTTTTAAAAGCGCCGCTGTTGCCATAAAAATCCCCACAACCAGGAGCAGTGGAAGAGTGAACAGACGAAACATGGGAGCATAGCCCATTTCCGAGATCATAGGACCCGCAGCCATAGTGGATACTCCCTGTCCCAGATCGGTACCGATGTAGTAGGTGCTGGATGCCGCGCCCCTGCGCTGTGCAGGCACCGACTGCACACACATGGCCTGTATTCCGGGCTGAAGTGCACCCACGCCGCAGGCCTTTATAACGGCAGCCGCTGCAAACAGAGGAAGGGCATTTTCCGGACGGATCAGGCTTAGAAGCATCAGAGCGGCTGCGATGAAAAGAGTACCAGGAAAAAGAACCCAGGCAAAGCCTTTTTTATCCGTTAATCTTCCGAGCAGCAGCCGGGCACCAAAGAGTGTCGCCGCACTCAGAGTAAAATACCAGCCAATGTTCTCTATACCCAGGGTATCCGCGTAGCTTGCAATATAGCTTGTTTCAATGCCGTTAGCCGCCGAAAGGGCAATGGTAACAACGGCATAGGGCAAAGCTTCTGCCGCGATAAAGCGATTTAATTGAAGGCTGCTCTTCTCAATTTTGCTCTTTTGCAGATCTGCGGGCGCTGGGTTTATCCGGAGAGCACAGGCAAAGCCCGCTCCCGCCAATACAGCGGCGGAGGCTGTAAAGAAGGCGGCCGCCCCGCCATAGCGGGCAGCCACGGTCAATCCTATCCAAGGCCCTACAGCGGCAGCCACAGACTGTCCAAGGCCAAAGTATCCCATTCCCTCGCCAACTCGATCCTTTGGTATATAATCCATAACGAAAGCCATCGTAATGGTTGTCGTCAGGCCAAATGCAACACCATGAAACCCGCGAAGCACATAAAAGACAAGCGCTGTCCGGGCAAGGCCGTAGCCAATAAGCACCGCTGCAATCACTCCGTTGCATAAAACCAGGAGCAGCTTCCGGTTAAACCGGTCACAAAGCCAGCCGCTTATCGGGCGGACGAGCATGGAGGCTATGGACATAACGCCGAGTATGGTGCCGCTGAGCGCGGCATTGATGTTAAGAGAGGCAAGGTGCCGGGACATAAAGGTATTGGTCATGTATACCGTGAGAGAAACCATAAGGTTTATTATAATTAAAAAACAATACTGTCTGTTCCATAGCGTCTTAGGGCTTAACGCTTCCGGTCTTTCCGTCGTTTCCTTAAGCGCCATTGTATTCTACCGGTTTATTCTTCATTTTTTCCATTCCTTTCCTATCCCTTAATAGCCCCTATCATAACGCCTTTGGCAAAATGCTTCTGTAAAAACGGATAAACGCACAGTATGGGAACAATGGAAACCACAATGGTACAATACTGGGTGAGGGTATTGTACAGGGAATAGGTTGAGGCAATATCCGATGATACGCCTGTGAGGCTTGCATTTCCCTGAAGAAGTATTTCCCTGAGTATAATTTGCAGCGGATAAAGACTCCGTTTATTCTGATAAATGGAAGAGGCAAACCAGGAATTCCAGTTGAAAACGGCAATAAATAAAATGATGACGGAGATGGTTGCCTTTGAAAGAGGAACAACTATGCGAAAAAGAAAATACATATCCCCTGCGCCGTCCAGCTTGGCCGCTTCCTCCAGAGATTCGGGTATGGACTGAAACGCGGTACGGAGCACAATCAGGTTAAACACGTTGATGGCCATTGGCAAAATAAGCACCATACGTGTGTTTATAAGCTCCAGCTTGGTCATAAGTATGTAATTGGGTATAAGGCCCCCGTTAAACAGCATGGTAAAGGAGATAATAAGCATGCACAGGTTGCCGGGAAGAAAATACTTCCTGGAAAAAACATATGCCGCAAGGATGGTTGCAAAAATCCCCACTGCGGTACCCACAACCACATAGTAAAGGGTATTGGCATACCCTGTCCAGATGGATTTATTGCTCAGAACGATTTCATAGCCCTTTAGCGTAGGCATTCCCACCGGCCAGAGCAGCATGCTTCTGCTGGAGGTAAGTGCAACAGGATCCGAGAAAGATGCTGCGAAGGTATGAATTACCGGGGCCACACAGGCCAGGGCGGTTAATGCCAGGAAAACATGAACAAAAACAAGAAAAATTTTCCTGCTGCCGCTATCTTTTATTTTCATCGAATCCCTCCCCTAAAATAAGCTGGTCTCAGAGTATTTTTTACTCAGCGTGTTGGCTGCAATAATTAAAGCGAAGCCAATGACGGAATTAAACAGCCCTACCGCCGTGGCATAAGAATATTCGCTTTTCAAAAGCCCCACCCGGTAAACATAGGACGATATGACATCGGCTGATTCATAGGAGGAGGTGCTGTAAAGCAGAATAACCTTCTCAAAATTGACATTCATAATCTGCCCAATACGTAAAATGAGCATAATGATAATGGTAGGCAGTATTCCAGGCAGGGTAATGTGCATCCACTGGCGCGTATAGCCTGCCCCGTCAATCCTCGCGGCCTCATACAGCTCCTGATCGACACTGGAAAGCGCAGCCAGATAGATGATGCTGTTAAAGCCGATGCTCTGCCAGATATTGCTGATGATAAAAATACTTCTAAAGGCCTCCGGTGCGGCAATGAGGCTGTTATAATTTCCGCCCAG
>JAEXPO010000018.1 GCA_023446675.1 Bacillota bacterium
GTCCCCCAGAACTGCCAAATCTCTTATGACCACTGCCAGAAGGCTTAAGCCCCCAAGGGCGAAGCCTCCTAAATAGTAACGGCCCGGTTTTTTATCTTTTAGGGCGATATTGGGACTTATCATGAGAAACACCATTATTTCGCCAAAGGGGATAGTGGAAACGATATGAGTACCCTGAATATAGCTTTTCATAGGCAGACGGAAAACGGGAAGAAAATGATCAAAATTCATGAGGTTGGAGGTAAGTATCGTCGTGAGGCCAATAACCAGAATGGAAAAAAAGGCAAAAAGAGTGCTATAGCGTGTAACCACCTGTATCCCGTTTCTTACCGCCCACACACACACCAGAAGAAAGACGGACAGTATAACAACCGAAGGCGTCTCAGGCATGATGGTTTGGTGAATGAAATCCCCTAAATCTCTTAAATTAAGAGAGGTAAGGGTAAGAAAAAACCATACGTAAAAGGCCGATAGAATTGACCCAACAACAGGCCCGTAAACCTTACGGTTAATCTGAATGAGGTTCATTCCCGGAAATTGGTTCATAAGTCCAATATAAATTAAAATAAAGGGAATGCATCCGGCAAAGCCCAGCAGCACAGCAAGCCAGGAGTCCTGCCTGGTAATGCTTACAAAAAACGAGGTCAGCATGGCTGAGGCCTGAATATAGCAGGCGATGGTAAAAAGAAACTGTTTTGGTGATATCTTACCATTATCAAGGGAAATCATTGATTTGGCTCCTTCATTTGCAGTGAGGTTGAGATATCTTCCGTATCCATTAATCGCAGGTTAATCGCAGGGTTTATTTTTATATTGGAAAAGGCCGCATCCCAGTCTTTATTAAGCCTGTCCCATTCATCCGGAAATTTTTTACGATAGGCCTCACCGAACTGAAAAATGTCCGCACCAAATTCCTGTGCCGCTTCGAGACTGTCCAGAACCGACTTGCTGATGCTGGCTTGACTTTCTTCCATAATAAGCTCCGCAGCCTTCTTAATGGTCATTCCATCAAAGCCCATAATTTCCTCCAGCGCCATTTTTCCCTTTATATCAAGATTAATTACCAGCTCACCTTTTTCGGTAATAGAGGGTGTAAAACCGGTTTGGATGTCAAAAAGCCGAAGGCTGGCAAAGCTGCTGTCCCGGGATATTTCTACCCGTGATCTATTTATCTTGCCCGTTATCCAGGTATATCCCGTAACCTGATCTCCGGAAAGCTTCCCCACCATTTTGTCTTTTTTGAAAACCGCCAGCTCAGAGATTGTCAGAAGTGTGGTTTCTCCTTTTTTTTCAATATTTACGAGAGGCGCAACAGAGGCAGGGTTTTCACCCAGCATGCTGTTTACAAAATCCAGGATTTTTATGCTTGCAAGGCTGAATTCACTGTTCTCATTGCGCAGAAGCTTTGCCAAATAGATAGAGGAAACCGATTCGGGCTTTGTAGGCGTATTAAGGACTTCCTCCGCCTTGGAATCGGTTACAAGAAAGAAGACCTCCACCCGCATCTGATAATGGCGCATGAGCACGTCCAAATAAGGTAGCACACCTTTTTGAGCCTGCTCCAGGCCGAAAACCACTATCTGGTTGTGATGAAGAAAAAGCATGCGGCTGCTTTCGCGGTTTAAGCTCTCAATAGCTGACAGAATGCTTCTGGAGGTTGTCTTTAAGAGCCTGGAGGAGCTGTCCTGGCTGGAATCATTCTGGCTTTGGGAGCTGCCGCTCTGGTGAGGCTCGGCTATTTGGGCCGTGAAGTTAATGGTATCCGGTGTATCGCCCGCATCAACGCCAATGCCCGTAACTATGGCAAGAGAATCCATCTCCTGTATATCCCAGCATCCGGAGGCCCAGAATGGAAAAAGGATCATAAGTGTCAGCAGAATACATTTTTTAAAAAGTCTTGAGAGTTTTCCCATCACTTCTTCCAGATACTCCTTAATCAATAAAAAATTTGAATCCCGTAAGAACACCATTGACATTTTCATTATTTTTTTATGACTCCTGCTTACCCTGCTCCTTGACAGGAGGATCGGGCGGGACAAAGGGCTTTTTATTGGTTCTGTCCTCGCCTGAAAGGCGCGGAGAGCGTCCGGAGGTACTCCAGAGGGGCATGCGGATGAAGCTGTCCTTTATATCCGTAGAAGGTATGACAGTACTGAAATAATCCACACCAAAGGATTTTAAGGTTGCAAGGTGAACGAGTATGCCCAGAAAGCCCATTGCAATGCCAAATCCGCCTAAAACGGAAGAAAGAAGGATTAAAAGAATCCTAAGAATGGAAATAGTATCAATAAGCGTGGGAATGATAAAGCCTGCCACCGCCGTCAATGCCACGGCAATGACCATGGGAGCGCCTACGAGCCCGGCGGCTACTGCCGCGTCCCCCATAATCAGCGCGCCGACTATGCTGATAGCCTGCCCCACAGGCCGGGGCATTCGAAGCCCCGCCTCTCTTAATATTTCAAAGGAAAAGACCATAATCAGGGCTTCAATGATTCCCGGAAAGGGTGTGCCTTCGCTGGCTCCTGCAAAGCGAAGAAGCAGGGTAAGGGGAATGAGCTCCTGATGATAGGTGGTAAACGCAATATAGACAGGGACTGCAAATATTGAAATAATAAAGGCCAGCAGGCGGATAAGCCGTGTTACATTGGCATAAAGAGGCCTTGTATAATAATCCTCCGCCGACTGAAAGCTTTCAATTAAAAGATAGGGGGCAGTAAGCACAAAAGGGCTTCCGTCCACCACCACCGCCACACGCCCGTCTAAAAGCTTCCCTGCCACCACGTCCGGCTTTTCACTAAACCCCATGGTGGGAAAAAGGGAAAAAGGGTAATCCTCAATGTATTCCTCAATATAGCCCGAGTCCAGAATAATATCCACATCAAGCCTTGATAGCCTCTCCCTTAAAAGAGTTACGGTTTCCTCCTTTGCCACCTTTTCAACGTATACCAGGCACACGGAGGTACGGGATTTTCTGCCTACGGTAAGTTGCTCCATTTTAAGATGAGGATGCTTTATTCTCCGCCTCAGTAAAGAGGTGTTTGTAATAAGATCCTCCGTAAAGCCTTCACGGGGGCCTCTTACCACAAGCTCGGTCTGGGGCTCCTCCACGCCTCTTTTTTGGCCCCCCTTCGTATCAATAACGAGGGCTCCTTTGGAACCATCGATAAGAAGGGCCGTATCTCCTGCCAGGCAGGCATTGATAATGGTGTTTTTATCCCAGGCCTCCTGTATGC
>JAEXPO010000046.1 GCA_023446675.1 Bacillota bacterium
ATAGGGGACAGGGTGGGGTACACCAACACATCTCATTTTTGTACGGCGTTTAAAAAAATGTATGGGGTGAGCCCGAATGATTACAGGGAAAGAATCTGAAAGAGTTGCCGCCTTGAAAAGCCGGCTGCTTCATCCCCTTAAGCGGATGAAGCTCATACCCAAGCTATCCATTTCCTATATCCTTATCATTCTTCTTTGCATAGCCATTATCGGAGGTTTTTACTATATCCGCCTCTACCAGAGCATTACCCAATCCACAGAGGAACTTTTGGGAAACAATATTTCCCAGGCGGAGGAAAGCCTGGAATATAAAATTGAGCTTTACAATACGCTGGCCGATATTCTTTATCTCAACAGCAATATGCAGGAGCTCCTTTTTAAGGAATATTTCGAGCCCATAAGCCGGTATATCGCTCTGGACGAAATTCAGAAGCATCTTCTGCCTCTTATGGACGGGTATAAGGACGTGGCCTCCCTTCGTCTTTATGTTACCAATGAAACCATTGTCCCCTTTGAGGATTATGTCATGAGCATAAAAAATGTGGAAAAGGATGCGTTTTACAGCAGCCTTTCCATTCATGACGACAATGTGAAATGGCTGATTATGGAGAATATGCCCGTACCGGGAAACGGATCGGGAGGCTACACCCCAAGTCCGGGAGCAGAGGCTCCTATGCTAACCAATCAGATCGCCGTCATTAAAAATATGCGTCATTTGCCCACGGGCACCTATCTGGGCTTTCTCATGGTGCGTATTAATATGGAGAGCCTCTTCAGAGGCATTTCCTACATGGAGGACGCCAGCGAGGGGTGGTTTGACGTGACGGACAAAAACGGCAAGCTTATCTACAGCGCGGCGGACAAGAATGCTAATAACGGCGAGGAGTCCTACGTTGACAGGGTTCAGGCCCTGTACGGTGAAATTCTTACGGAAACGGAAAGCAGTGTAACCCTGCCCGTAGACGGAAAGGATTATCTTCTTCTGTCCCGGACCATTGAGCCCACGGGCTGGAAGATATTCTATGTAAACCCTCTCAGCCGGTATCAGAGCGATATGGAGAGCCTTCGAACCGCCACCATTATTCTAGTGGGAATATCCCTTACTCTTTTTGCCCTGCTTTCCTATTTTATGGCTATGGGCTTTTCAAAAAAGATACTGCTGTTGTCCCAATCCATGAAGCATCTGGAGGACGGCAATTTCAACATTCGTATTCCGGTGAGCGGCAGCGATGAAATTGATAAGCTTGGAGAAGGCTTTAATGTGATGACCCATGAGCTTAAGAAGCTTATGGACGAGGTGGTTGTGGTAAAGGAGCGGGAAAAGGAGGCCGAGCTTAAGGCGCTTCAGGCCCAGATCAATCCCCATTTTCTCTATAATACCCTGGCCTCCATCAGCTATTTGAGTGCGGAGTACGGAGCGGAGGACATTATGAAAATTTCCAATGCCCTTGCCAAATTTTACCGTATTTCCTTAAGCAAAGGCAGAAATATTATACGTATCCGGGATGAGCTGGAGCATATCCGAGCCTATATGGACATACAAGACATCCGCTTTAAAAAGAGGATCCGAATGATCTATGAGGTAGACCCGGCGGTCCTTAACGGAAGCTCCCCAAAGCTTCTTCTCCAGCCCTTTGTGGAAAATGCCGTTCTTCATGGCATGTGGGTGAACAAAAAAAGCATCATCATACGCATTGTGGTTAAAAGAGAGGCGGATCTGGTTCTCTGGCAGGTCATTGACGACGGCGTGGGAATGGACAGGGAAACCCTGGATGTCATCTCCGGGGATGTGGATAAGCCCGAAAGAGGCTATGGCGCTGTTAATGTGGATCGCCGCATTAAGGTCAGCTTCGGCGAGGAATACGGGGTAAAGGTATTCAGCCTGCTTGGCGCGGGTACGTCCGTGACGCTTTCCATACCCTACATTCCCTATGATGAAATAGCCGATAAATAACGGATTTCGTTAAAAGCTTCTGAAATTTGAATAGTTGGTTTTTATTCTGTCGGAATGAAGGATGCAATGGAAACAAAACAAATCGATGATAGTGAATATTGTCAAGGGGTTCTTGTTCATGGAACAATAAAGACAGGTAATTCATCCATCTCCTTATGGTAGCCGGCACCATAACAGCGAGAGCGTTCCTTAAAGCGCAAAGAATGATTTACGATGAAATCTAAGGAGGATGCTATCGATGAAAAAAGTCATTGTGACAATTCTGACCATGATGCTGGTATTCTCGGTTGTACTTACCGGTTGCGGCGGAAATGCCGCCAATCCTGTTCCCACAGGTACGCCAACTCCTTCAAGCTCTGCCACACCTGAACCGGACAAGGATTTCTCCGGCAAATACACACCCACTCTTACCGTTACCTATGCCCGAGGCGCAGGCCTGGATGTGAAATTCCCTGAAGGCGTCAATTACGAGAACAATATCTGGATCCAGGAATTTGAAGAAATTCTGGGAATAAAAGTGGATACCTTGTGGACCGCCGAGGGTGTGGACGCTTACGACACCAAGCTTAACATGTCCATTGCCAGCGGCGAGCTGCCCGACGTATTCAAATGCAATCCCGGCCAGCTTCAGCGGCTTGTGGAAGCCGGGCTTGTGGAAAGCCTGGACGCTTCCATTGAAAAATACGCTTCCGAGCAGGTAAAGGCCATGCTTCAGGTAGACGGGGGAGAAGCCCTGAGGCAGTCCACCTATGGCGGCAGCATCATGGCTTTGCCTGAAAACAGCGTGGTTCCTGCCAATTATGAATTTGTCTTTATACGGGACGACTGGCGCGAGGCGCTTAATCTTCCTGTTCCCAAAACACTTTCCGACCTTTATGCTCTGGCTGAGGCCTTCAAAACCCGGGATCCCGACGGCAACGGGCAGGCGGACACCTACGGTATTGGCATAAGCAATAAGCCCTATGAAAGCTATTTTGCCATGAAGGGCCTTTTCAACGGCTACGGAGCTTATCCGGATCAGTGGATAGAGAAGGACGGACAGCTTGTTTACGGAAGCATCCAGCCTGAAATGAAAAATGCTCTTACAGCTCTTAAGAAGCTTTACGACGACAAGCTCATCGATCCGGAATTTATTGTTAAGGATTCCTACAAGGTATCTCAGGATGCCGTGGGAGGAAAAGTAGGTATCGGCTACGGACAGTTCTGGGTGCAGACCTGGCCCCTGCCCGACGGCTATAAGGCCGACGGAGCGGACTGGACCGCCTATCCCATCGTGCATGACAGCAGCGTACAGGACAAGGGCGTAAGCGCTACAAGCAAGCTCACTGCCATGTATGCCGTGAAAAAGGGCTTCTCCAATCCCGAGGCTCTTGTAAAAATGTACGGCCACTTCCTTGACCGGGTTTTCGGCGGGGAATCGGATTTGTCAAAGTATAAAAATGACGGCGAATACAATATCATGGGCTGGTCACCGGTTGTAACCTATATCGGGCCCGACAGAAACCTTGCCATCAACGAAGTGGTGACAAAAGCCGTTAACGACAAGAATGAAGGCCTCCTTGAGGATCTTGAGCAAAAAGGCATCTTCGACAGCATAAACAAATTCAACGCCGGAGACAAGGATTCAGCCTACTGGGTACACACACAGCTCTAT
>JAEXPO010000081.1 GCA_023446675.1 Bacillota bacterium
GAGCCTGAAGGGCTTTGCAACCCGTTCCCAGAACAATCTCGGCTTTGATTTGCGCCGTTACCCCACCCAATGGTCCTATGAATTTGTATACAGGGATGAGGCTTCTAAGAACAGGGTTTCTGCGTTAACCAAATTCCCTGTGACCAGCAAATACACCCAAAACCTTCTTCGCATGCCGGAATTTAGTACCTGGAAGGCGGATTTCAAAAATATTTCCCAGGTCAACGATCTCTTAACCACTCGAAATGTCTGGGAGGAAGCCTTTAAGTACCCCTTAATCGCAAAGAACGACGAGGATTTTGAAAAGAAATGGCAGGAGGCTATCGATACCCTGAAAAGCAATGTAGACATTGATACCCTGCTGACGGAACAGACTAAAATCTTTGACACCATGCTGGAGGAGCTTAAAAACCGCTAAATAATTGCATACACGAAACCGCCTTTCAAGCTTAAAGCCTGGAAGGCGGTTTTTTAGGCTTGAATTCTTTTCCTGCTTCATGGATAATTAATTTCAGCAGGAGACAAATTATACGGAAGGCGGGAAAAGGCATGAGTACGGCTGCACGGGTTCTTGTTGTGGATGACGACATGAATATTTGTGAAATCATTCGCATGTATCTGGAAAAGGATAATTTCAATGTTTTTGTGTGCCATGACGGAAAAAAGGCCGTGGATGTCTTTAAGGAGCAGGCGCCTGACATCGTGATACTGGATATTATGCTCCCGGGAATGGACGGCTGGCAGGTTTGCCGGGAAATAAGGCGCCTAAGCGCCATACCAATCATCATGCTTTCGGCCAAGGACGAAACCTTTAACAAGGTATTGGGCCTGGAGCTGGGAGCCGATGATTACATGGTCAAGCCCTTTGAGCCAAAGGAGCTTATTGCCCGGATCAGGGCGGTTTTACGCCGCTATGACCGGCACGAGGAGGTTCCGGAGCAGCTGGTATTTCCGGGGCTGGTTATTAATAAATCGACTTATAATGTCAAGCTTAACGGCAATGACCTTGAAATGCCTCCCAAGGAGCTGGAGCTTTTATTTTTCCTTGCCTCCAACCCCAACAAGGTTTTTACCAGGGAGCAGCTTTTGGAAAATGTATGGGGCTTTGACTTTTACGGAGATACCCGCACGGTGGATGTTCATGTTAAGCGCCTCAGAGAGAAATTTGAGCCCGGCGACTACAAGTGGCAGATTAAAACGGTGTGGGGTGTGGGCTACAAGTTTGAGGTGAAATAATGATGCGATCCGTTTTCGGCAGGGTTTTCTCCATTATACTGCTGGTTCTTGTCATAAGCTTTACCATTACCGGCGTACTCATGGATTTCGGGCTCCACGACTTTATAGCGGATCAAAAGACCACCCAGCTGAGCCGTACGGCAGACAGGGTTGTGGAAGCACTGGATCAATACATGAAAAGTCTGGGCACCACCCCAAATACCCAGCTTTTTGACCTTCTTACCCGTCTTCTGGCAGAGAATACCGAATCCCTTATCTGGATAGTGAGCAATGACGGAGTCATTTTAATGGCCTCAGAGATACCTGAGGCAGTGCTTAAAAAAATGACCATAACCCCTGAGGGCCTGCCAAGGCTTACCGATCCCCGCCAGTTTGAGCTGGCATCAAGAAAGGTTTACAAGGAAGGCGATTTTTTCGGCCTATTTGAAAACACAGGTACCCGGTGGGTTACTGCAAGCCTTCCCTTTACCATCACGGATATTCAGCCCTATTCCCGATCCTTCAGCGGCATTGTTCTGATTCATGCTCAAACACCGTCCCTCTACGCAACTAAAAATACCATTCTTTTAGCCTTTATTATTTCCGGCATCATCGGCGCAGCGATAGCCCTTGTGCTTGTTACCGTGCTGTCCAAAAGGCTTGTAAAGCCGCTCAACCAGATGAAGTGGGCCGCAAAGCGGGTAGCCGCCGGGGAGTTTACCGAGCGCATTGCCATTAAAGGGAAGGATGAAATTGCCGAGCTGTCCGACAGCTTTAATGAGATGGTGGTGGCTCTTGAAAACCTGGAGCACATGCGGCGGGATTTTATCAGCAATGTTTCCCATGAGCTTCGCACGCCCATGACAACCATTAAGGGCTTTGTTGAGGGCATATTGGACGGAGTCATCCCGGAGGAGCGGCAGCCCTACTACCTGGTCATTGTACGGGATGAAGTCAACCGCATGCAAACCCTGGTCAATGACCTTTTGGATCTGGCAAAAATGCAGGCGGGCGAAATTCGCTTTAAAATGGCCGATTTTGATATCAATGAGCTTGTTCGCCGTTGCGTTATAAGCCTGCAGCAAATGTTTATTGAAAAAGAACTGGAATTCAGGGCGGATTTTGAAACAGAGAGAATGTTTGTCTTCGGGGATAAGGACGCTATCCAGCGGGTAATACTGAATTTACTTCATAATGCCATCAAATTCACCCATAAAAATGGAAAAATAACCATTAAAACCTATATGGAAAAAGATAAGGGTGTTTTTGTCATTGAGGATACGGGAAAGGGTATCGCGAAGGATGAGCTTCCTTACATTTTTGAAAGATTTTACAAAACCGACAAATCCCGAAGTCTCGATAAAACCGGTGTCGGACTGGGTCTTGCCATCGTCAGGAATATCATGATTTCCCATAATGAAACCATCAAAGTGGAAAGTCAAGAAGGCCATGGCACACGGTTCATTTTTACCCTGCGTAGTGCACAAAGTCCTGAGGAATAC
>JAEXPO010000185.1 GCA_023446675.1 Bacillota bacterium
CATCTACCCCCAGTTTACTTTTGGGCAGGTCGCGAATATGCCCCATAGAAGCCACCACTTCATAGTTTTTTCCTAAGTATTTTTGTATTGTTTTTGCCTTTGCAGGCGATTCTACAATGACCAGATACTTAGACATCCATGCCCTCCGTTCGGTTGTTCATTGACTAAAATAGTTCACGGGCCTATTTCAGCCGATCATCAATGTACTTTCAATAAACATTTGTTATCGTATCATTGATAGTTTATTTTGTAAACTCCGTTTTTATTCTTAATGCCCCTATCCCGCATCACAGCCTGTTAGCAGGCCGATTCCGGTTTTTTCCAAGTTGGGTTAGTACTGCATCCGCCGTTACCCTGTCCTTCTGCTTTTCATTTTCTGGAAGTTGATCATAGGGAATTAGCAGAGGAGAAATTTTCATTGTGTCATTGCGAACTGAACCGTAGGTCCAACCGTTTTCTTTCATATTTTCCGTCCAGGCTTCATGAACGGCACGCGCCAGATCCTCTCTGTCCTCGTTGACAGCAGCAGCCTTACCGTTTGATCGTAACGGTAAAAGATCTTCGGGGACGGTTTTTAAACCGGCTTTTAAAATATAGGGTATGCATTGGACGAACATTTCATCATAAAACTGAAAGCGCTTGCTATTAAAGTTCTCTTTCTCCCCAGCGTCGGAAACAATTCGGGCAACCTCCGCCAGGCTGTCCCAGTCGGTAAGGCATCCGTGACGCTTGGAATCCGGAAATTTATGACTTCGTCCCACACTTCTTCCCTCATTGCGTTCTTCAAGCTCTTTTAAAGAGATACCCCGCCAGCCGTGGGCATAATGAAAAGCATTCCATCTTAAATGCTCGGCGTGATACATACTTTCCTTGTAAGGGATAAGAGCCTGCTGCCATTTTTCCGGACTGAAGGCCTGGGAAAGGACCGTGCCTGCTTCCATTTCCAGAACAGCCAGCTTGGACTCCAAAGAACCTGCGCAGGAAAGATTGGATTTTTGTACAAATAAAGAAAGCTCGTTAAAGCTGCGCCGCATTTTTGCGTAGTCCTCTGCTGCTTCCTTGGAAGTATCGCCGATGATTTCCCTGTACCGTGCAATCATCTCATCCTTCCTTGACACATCGTCTTGAAACTCAGTGTGAATGAGTGTATGCAGAGCGTTAAAATAGACTGCCCGCCGGTAAATTTCTTCATCAACCAGGTTTTCTTCCCTGTAAATATCCTTGTAGTTTCCAAATTGCAAAACACCCGTGGGTATACTCATACGCGTGTCATGGGGATCTCTGACATGTGCAAGAATGAGAGGCCTGGGCATTTCCAGCTTGTCATACAGCTCGGACAGCTCCATTCCGGTCAGTATATTGCGGTAATCATCCCCCAGGGTAATGATAATATATCGGAAGTCGGCCAATTGCTCTTTTATGGCTTCAAGATAATCCCCCCCGGTAGCATCGGCCTCAATAAAGGAAATACCATACTCCGGAATAAGTGCCGGATAACGCATGGCAACAAGGCTTTTAACCTGAGAGGCCTCCTTGTCCACCACAACGGCGTGAAAATCGTTTTCCTTATAATCAATGGACTTGATAAAGGGACTTTGAATAATAAATTCTCTGAGCAATTCAAGCCCAACATTGCCAAGGCCCAGAACCAGAAGGCCCAAGGGCTTGGTTGCCAGGCCCTTTTCCAGGCCTACGGTTCTGTAAATGGGATATTGCCTTAAAAGATTCTTGGCGGCAAGCTCACCTTCCCCAAAAAGTGTGACATCAATTTTATCCTGTCCCTCATACTTCCGAAGGCGCTCAATTTCATCCAGGTACAAGGGGTTGCCTGCTTGCATGAAAAGCCTGATGGAAGGTCCTTTTTCCACTTTGGCAAAGGGGTTGCGGCTTAAATAAGCCATTATTTTGGAGATGAAAGTAAAGTTAGCCTGTTCATTGTTGTTAAAGGCATAAATCCGGCATTGGCGGGTTCCCTTTTGTAATCCTGAAAAAAATTTCAAATTACCCCATTTTCTGTTTTTCTCTGAAAGGCCAAAGGCGTAAATAGCGGAAGGCACCAGCTCCCCTTCTTCTATGATAGGCTTTTCATACAGCATGGCGCCCATTTGTGTAATACGCTTTCGGTGGCTCTCTGAAACCGATTCCTCAATAAAAATGACGGCAGGAGATGCCTTAGGCTGCTGCTCCATTTGCTTTAAGAGGTTTTCCGCAAAATAAAGGGACTTTTCGGTGACACTGTAGAGAATGTACATGGATTCTCTGGATTTGAAGAAGAGTCTGAGGCGTTGAATCATCATATCGCCAAAGGTGGACAGGAGCAGTGCGCAGGATATGAAGACCGCCATGGCATGGGCCAGCCAGAAAAGAATAATGTAAAAGGAAACATAAAGCGGGGTTGCATCTGAAAACAATGGCATGGAAAGAAGAGGGCCTTCAAGCCTTGCCAGTGATGGATGAAGGCTTACCACGTTTCCAAAATCATCCTCACCAAGAAACATTCGGGCCACACTGAAAAGGGTACGTGCAATAGCCTGGGGCGCCGAAAGGAGAAGCTGGGGAAAGGACGCCCTGGGCATATACCCCAGCATATACAGAAAAGCCCCCAGACCGGCAGTATAAAGGGCCATCTGGTTTAAGATCCCGTGATCCTTCCTGCGGTTTATTACCTGCCTCAATAAAAGAAGAATAAAGGAAAAGCCGGCAAGAATCAATAAGCCGGCCGGCAAAAACACACCTATAAGCTCTCCCAATTTAAAGGACAATTCCATGCATTTGTTCTCCTGATGCGTATCTGTTTCTTTGCGGTGTTTGTGATAATAGCGGCTGGATGTTAATTTAAGGTCAGGCCTTTTGCTTTATTGACATCCATTCGGTGCGTGATTCCCGCTCAAGCTCAAAGCCACTTTTACCTTCCCTGGGCCCGCGAAGCTTTTCGTAGTTTCCAACAGCAGCGGAGGTATTTGTTTGCATATCAATGAAGGCCTCAGAATCCTTATTGGACCTTTCAGGCTTCCCGTTAAGGGCTTCCGAACCCTTCCCGGACCTGTCTTCATGCTTTCCGTTGTGTACATTGCTTTCTGCTGAAGCAACGGCCATACGGGACAAGCTGAGCCTTTTTATTCTTGTTTTGTATATATCCAAAACGTTGGCCTTTAATC
>JAEXPO010000191.1 GCA_023446675.1 Bacillota bacterium
ATGTTACACGGGCCTTTTTAAAGGCCCAGGGCAGGGAAGAGGATTGGACGGAGCTTGTAGTCGATGAGGGCGCGGTTTATGACGAGGTCATGGAAATCAATCTGTCCGAGGTAGAGCCCATGGTGGCGCTGCCCCACAGTCCCGGAAACGTGGTGAGCGTCAGAGAGGCCGGACAAATTAAGGTTGATCAGGTAGCCATCGGCTCCTGTACCAATTCCTCCCTTCGCGATTTGAAGATTGTTGCCGGAACTCTAAAGAATAAAACTGTTTCGGAGGAGCTGCACCTTGTTTTAAGCCCCGGCTCCCGCCAGGTTGTTGAGCATCTGGTGGAAAGCGGTGAATATGCGCATCTGGTCAAATCCGGCGCACGCATGATGGAAAATGCCTGCGGCGCATGTATCGGCATGGGCTGTGCGCCCTCTTCGACAGGCGTATCCGTACGTACCTTCAATCGAAATTTTGAAGGCCGAAGCGGTACAAAGGATGCCAAGGTTTATCTGGTAAGCCCCGAAACCGCCGCGGCTTCTGCCATTACAGGCGTACTTACCGATCCCAGGGATTTGGGTGACTGTCCCGAAATCCAGCTTCCGGACACCTTCCTCATTAACGACAATATGATTATAGCCCCTCTTGACAAGGAGGAGGCCGAGGAGGTTGAAATTCTTCGAGGCCCCAACATACGGCCTCTGCCGGATTTTGATCCTTTACCTGAAAAGCTTGAGGGTAAGGCCCTGCTTCTGGTAGGCGACAATATAACCACCGACCACATTATGCCGGCCGGCGCCAAGGTGCTTCCTTTAAGAAGCAATATACCCGAAATATCCAGGCACGTTTTTGAAGCTGTGGATCCCCAGTTTCACGACAGAGCACAAAAAGAGGGAGGCGGCTTTATCCTGGGCGGAGAGAACTACGGCCAGGGCTCAAGCCGGGAGCATGCTGCTCTTGCGCCTAAATACCTGGGGGTAAAGGCTGTTATCGTAAAATCCTTTGCCCGTATCCACCTGGCAAACCTTATTAATTTCGGCATTGTTCCCTTAACCTTTACGAATCCCTCCGACTACGACAGTATTGAACAAGGCGATGTGCTTTCTGTGGAAATCGGGGATTTAAAAGGGGAATGCGTTCTTGAGAACCGTACGAAGGGAAAAGTGATTCCTCTTTCCCACACCCTTTCGGCTATGGATGCTGAGATTTTAAAGGCGGGAGGAAAGCTTCCCTGGATAAAGGAACGGTTCAGCTGGGAATAAAGGAAGCCTGGAAGGGCGCTAAGGAGCAGGCTTTATGCCTTCCGCCCAATTAAAGTTCAGTCCCAATCAAAGTTTAAACGTCAGGTCTTGACAGGTCTATAAGCCTGATGGCAGTAAAGGAGCAGAAAAATGGCAAAAATAGCTATGAAAACGCCGCTGGTTGAAATGGACGGCGACGAAATGACCCGTATAATATGGAAATGGCTTAAGGAAATTCTCATTGAGCCTTATGTGGACCTGAAAACCGAATACTACGATCTGGGTTTGGAATACAGGGATTTAACCAACGACCAGGTAACGGTGGACTCGGCCCTTGCTACTAAAAAGTACGGTGTGGCCGTTAAATGCGCCACCATTACTCCCAATGCCGAAAGGGTAACGGAGTACAAGCTTAAAAAAATGTGGAAAAGCCCTAACGGAACCATACGTGCACTTCTGGACGGAACGGTTTTCCGTGAGCCCATTCTGGTAAAAGGGATCGAGCCCTATGTGCGTACCTGGAAGGCGCCTATTGCCATAGCGCGCCATGCCTACGGCGATATTTATAAAAACACGGAAATGAAGGCCCCCGGCGCCGGAAAAGCCGAGCTGGTATTTACTGACAGTGAGGGCAATGAAACCAGACAAACCGTTCATGAATTTGATGGTGAAGGCATTATCATTGGCATGCACAATACCCGCGGGTCCATTGAAAGCTTTGCCAGAGCCTGCTTTAACTATGCCCTGGACAGAAAGCTGGATATCTGGTTTGCCACCAAGGACACCATATCCAAAACCTACGATCACACCTTTAAGGATATCTTCCAGGATATCTTCAACGCGGAGTACAAGGATAAATTCAGCGCTGCGGGAATAGAATACTTTTACACCCTCATTGACGATGCGGTAGCCCGGGTTGTCCGCTCAGAGGGCGGTTTTCTTTGGGCCTGCAAAAACTATGACGGAGATGTAATGTCGGATATGGTGGCATCTGCCTTTGGAAGCCTGGCCATGATGAGCTCCGTGCTCGTTTCACCGGAAGGCTATTATGAATACGAGGCTGCTCATGGTACGGTCCAGCGCCATTACTACAATCATTTAAAGGGTCAGGAAACCTCCACGAATTCCGTGGCGACCCTCTATGCATGGACCGGCGCCTTAAGGAAAAGGGGAGAGCTTGACGGAATTGCCGAGCTGGTTCAATTTGCCGACAAGCTGGAAGCCGCCGCACTCAGGACCATTGAGGAAGGCGTGATGACAAAGGATTTAGCGATACTTTCCACTCTTCCTGAAATTAAAACGGTTAGCACCCGGGAGTTCCTACTGGAAATACAAAAGAGGCTTGAAGCCTGATATGCCCGGCCAGGGAACCTATAGCAGGCGGATTTTTCAATAAACTTGAGCGGGCTTTGCCCGCAACCCAATTGGAGAGAAGCGCCTTTAAAAATTCTTGTTTTTTATTGACGTTTATCAGCGATAAGATACTAAATCAGGGCAAGAGGTGTCTTTTATGTATGTTATCATTGCCGGCTGCGGCAAGGTTGGTTCAGGACTTGCCAACAAGCTTTCCGGCGAAGGTCATGATGTGGTGATTATTGACTGGGATGAGGAATCCCTTAAGAAGCTCAGTCCGGATTTTGCAGGACTCCGAATTGTGGGAGTTCCCTTTGATCAGGATGTACTTAAGAAGGCAGGAATCGATAAGGCCGACGCGGTGGCTGCCGTGACCCCCGAGGACAATGTGAACATTATGGTAAGCCAGATTGCCAAGCACCTGTACGGCATTAAGCGGGTGCTCGCCCGAATATACAATCCCCGGCGGGAATATGTTTTTCATCAGTTCGGCCTGGATACCTTCTGCCCTACGAATGTCAGCGTAGAGATTATGACCGATATTCTCCTGGGACAAACCACTGAAACCTCCTGCACCATCGGAAGCAATACCCTTTCCTTTTCGCTGAAAGAGCCGGGAAGAGGACAGGTAGGAAGAAAAGTAAAAGATATCAACAGAGATATGGACGACTTTATTTTCGGCCTCCTTAAAAAGAGCGAATTTACCTTTGCCTATGGGGACAGTGTAATCGAAGAGGGCGATGTGCTGGTGCTTTCCAGAAAGCTGGATTAGTAGCTATGAAGCGCCAATAAAAAAACAGGTTGACTGTTGGCGTTTCATAGCCGTCAGGTTGCGGGAATAGCCCGCTTCAGAGAAGGTGTAAGGAGGCTTTTATATGCGTATTGTTATTGTTGGCGGCGGCAAGGTGGGCTATTACCTGGTGAAAACCCTTCAGCCCTTCAAGCATACCATTACCATTGTGGAAAAGACGGCTGAATCTGCCCGTAAAATTGCTTCCGAGCTGGATGTGGAGGTTATCCACGGCGATGGTACGGACATTGAGCTTTTGTCCAAGGCCCGTGTTGACGGGGCCCAGGTTTTTATTGCAGTTACCGGCAAGGATCAGGACAATCTGATTGCCTGCCAGCTTGCCAAGCGCAATTTAAATATCGGGCGCACCATTGCGAGAGTTAACAATCCCAAGAATATTTCCGTTTTTGAAAAGCTGGGAGTGGATATGGCTGTCTCCAGCACCTCTATCATTGCGGAAATGATTGAGAAGGAAATCGACTATGCCAGCGTGCGTACCCTTACCAAGCTCAGACGGAGCAATATGGTTTTTACCGAGATTGCCGTTACAAAAAAATCAGCGGTGTGCAACAAAAAAATCAAGGATATGGATTTGCCCAAAGAGGTGGTTATAACGGCTGTTCTAAGAGGCGATACCACCTATATTCCCAACGGACATACCACCTTGCGTGAAGGGGATTTACTCCTTGTTATCTGCAAGCAGGAAATTCTGGAGACTCTCCAAAGCTACATTAAATGATATGCTAATCCCCCAAAATCAAAGACAGGAAAAGGTAAAGCGTAAGGCAATGAGCAAAAAGTATGACGGCATTGTACTACTGACCGACATGGACGGAACACTTCTGGATCCCAACCGCCAGCTGGCAAATGAAAACCTGGAGGCCATACACCGCTTTATGGCTGACGGAGGACGCTTCGGTGTGGCAACAGGCCGTACGGAAGCCACTTTGGCCCGGCGCTTCCCACAGCTGCCCACCAATATACCCTGTATCTTCTTCAACGGTGCCCTGGTTTACGATCCGTCCACAGGAAACCGGCTTTATGAGAACAAAATGCCTGCCGGGCTGGAGTCCATCTTCATTGATATTATGAAAAAGCATCCCTCCTGCGGCGTTGAGATCAATGCTCATGGCAAGGCTTATGTTTTTAACGAAAACGACATAATAAGAACTCAGCTTAACAGGGAGGGAATTACGGGAGAGTACACCCGCTGGGAGGCTATCGAACCCGGCTGGTATAAAGCCTTAATCATAGATAAGCATGAGGTGCTTGTTAAGGTGAAGGCAGAGCTGGAAGCCATGAACAGAGAGGATATTGAAATTACGTTCTCCGAGCAGGAGCTTTTGGATATTTTAGCTAAGAAGGTATCAAAGGGCAGGGCTCTGGCTGAGCTCAGAAAAGCGAGGGGGAATCACTGGAAGCTGGTTGTGGCACTGGGTGACAACGATAATGACGTGGATATGCTGAAGACCGCTGATATTGGCATTGCGGTTGCCAATGCAAGAGACGCGGCCAAGGCTGCGGCAGCCCGGATTATCGGACCCCATACCGATCCGGTAATACCCCGAGCCATAGAAATTATCGACAGCCTGCTGTAAAGAGCAGGTGTCTTTTGCTTCAAAGCGTAAGACCGATAGCCTGCAACTTAAATGGCTGTTTTGGCTACATAGGCAGGGTAAGCAATTTCGCGTTGAAATTATTGCAAAAAATGGATAGAGGCATACGCCCCGGCAGGGATAAGCGTATGCCTCCTTGTTTTGTAATAAGGCCGCCATACCGGTATCAGGCTGTTGCTGCTTATTGGCAGCGCAGCCCCGGCCTCCGAATAGATTTTCCTTAAGATAAGCTAAACAGCCACTATGAGGCATCCTGGAGGATTTAAAGACACATTTTTAAGAAAATGAAATTTTTAAGATCCAAAATTGCAAAAACCAGTTGACTTAAATCGTATAATTGTATACAATAATACAAAAGCAAACGATGAGGTTGCCATGGATGAGTTTAACACCTTTGATGAAGACGCCAATAGTCTCTCGTTACGGGGCAAGGTTTTTGTAAGGCTTGAAAATGATATTATCAACGGTAAATACAAGCAGGGCGAAAGCCTTAATGAATCCAGGGTAGCCAATGAGCTTAAAGTCAGCCGGACACCTG
>JAEXPO010000210.1 GCA_023446675.1 Bacillota bacterium
GTTCACCAGATGACTGGCCCAGGGATTAAAGCCTTTTTGGACAAGGGCTTTAGCCCATTTCCGATCCTCTTCAAAAAAGTCCTCCAAATGGAGAAGAAGAGGCTCCATACCCAAATCCGCCAGGTAGTCGGCCAGAGGCACAGGATCCCTGTCCATGGGCCCTGAAAGAAAGGATTTCCCCTTAAGCACGGCGCGTGCTTTTTGTTCAAGCTCCAAAACAGACGCTTTTCGGTTGGGGCGGCCTGTCTCAATGGTAATACCAAGAGCCTTTTCAAGGCCCTCATAGGCTTCTTCAATTTGTTCAGTGCGATAAAGGTCATGAAAACCCAGCCAGGGGATTCCCAGGCTTTTTTCCATTTTCCGGGCCAGAGGGCCCCCCTCGGGAGCCAGTACAAGATTCAGCGAAGCGGAGGAGGCTCTTTCAAAGGCCTCAATCGATGATCCACGTCCCAGAAAGTTAAGCTCTATGCCCTTATTCTGAAGCTCCTTTAAAAGCCCTTCACTGTCGCCGGACAGAACCTCGGGCTCCAGACCCGGCACATTGACAAGGTTTTCGATCCTTGGTCCCGGCTCCATAATTCCCCCCAGAGCCTCAAGGGTTTTCCACCACCCCGATGGGTAGCTGTTGCAGCTGAAATGAGCCAGGGATACAGGCGCTACCTTAATTCCCAGGGTTACCTCCGCCTCCCGGGCAAGGGATTCCATGTCCTCCCCAATCAGCTCGGGCACACAGGTGGTAATAAGGAGAATAGCTCTTGCCCCCGCCTCTCCCATGGTTTTAAGGGCTATAAAGACATTCTCCCGGCAGCCGAAAACCACTTCGCTGCTGTCAAGAACATAAAGCCAGTGAAGCTCGCCCCCGGTACCTTCCGACTTAGGTATCACCATGCGGCTGTAGCTTGTACATTCGGGAGTTCCCACAATCAGTGTGGAAAGACCCTTAATGCTGCTTCCCGTCATAAGCGCCGTGTGCATGGGGCAATGGCTGCCGGGATAGGCGGCAGGGGTCAGAAATTTAATTCCCTTAACGGACTGGATCTGGGATAATCTTTTAACCGGCGTTTCTTCTATTCTCATTTAAGGCTTCCGCCTTCCTCTGCATCAAGTATCATTTGCGCCAGCTTCCGGTAATGCCCGGCCATAACGCTTTGGGGAAAGGCCTCCACGACGGTTTTACCCATGGCCTCCGCCTGCTGGACCTGGGTATCCCTGGGCAGCCGGCAGAGGATGGAGGTGCCAATCTCCGCGGCAGCCGCCTTAACCAGGTCCTCCTCACCGTCAAAATTCTTGGCATTGAATATAAGGCCCTTCAGGGAAGCATAGCCACGCTTTCCAAAGCTTTTTACGGCGTGGGCAATATTGGTTGCGGCATAGAGAGACATCATTTCTCCGGAGGTGACAATCATGACATGATCGGCATAACCTCCCCGTATGGGCATGGCAAAGCCGCCGCAGACCACATCTCCCAGTACATCATAAAGCACAATATCCGGCTGATACTCCTCATAGGCATTAAGCTCTGCCAGCTTGTCAAAGGCCGTAATAATGCCTCTGCCGGCGCAGCCCACCCCCGGAACAGGGCCTCCCGATTCCACGCACAATACACCCATAGCCCCTTCCGTTACCAGATCGGTGAGCTGGGCGTCTCCCTTTTCACGCAATACGTCAAGCACCGTTTGAATAGGCTTCCCGCCTGTAAGATTGCGGGTGGAATCGGCCTTGGGATCACAGCCGATTTGCATCACCCGCAGCCCCCGGTCCGCAAGTGCCGCCGCCGTATTGGAAACAGTTGTGGATTTACCGATGCCGCCCTTTCCATAGATGGCCAGTTTTATCATTGTAACCTCCCTTGTTTTACCCGGTTTGTTTTCGTCTTAAGCCGTTAAGCTTCATTTATAAGGTTATAGGTTATGCACGCCGGTTTTCCGGTACGGGGATCCATAACAATTTCCGCGTCAATGGAAAAGGTCTTTTTAAGCACCTCATGCTGCATAACCTCTTCGGGGGTTCCGCTGTAGACCATTTCCCCGTTTCTAACGGCTACCATATAATGGGAAAACCTGGCTGCCAGGTTCAAATCATGGAGAACCATAACAATGGTGCAGCCCTGTTCGGAGTTAAGACGCTGCAATAGCTCGAGAACCTCCAGCTGATAGGAAAGGTCCAGGTAGGTTGTAGGTTCGTCCAAAAGAATGAGATCCGTTTGCTGGGCAAGAGCCATGGCAATCCACACTCTCTGGCGCTGTCCCCCGGAGAGATTGTCCACAGGAGTGGTTTCATAGCCTGTCAGGCGTGTTGCCTCCAGCGCCCACCGAACCGTTTTTTTGTCCTCCTCCGACAGTCTTCCGAAGCCCTTTTGATGGGGAAAGCGGCCAAAGGAGACCAGCTCGTTTACCGTAAGTCCTCCGGGGGCCTGGGGAGTTTGGGGCAGAACCGCCATCTTTTTGGCAATCTCCCGGGTGGACATCTGCCTGATATCCCGGCCGTTTAAGTAAACCATGCCTCCCCTGGGCTTTAAAAGCCTTCCTACCGCTTTTAAAACAGTGGATTTGCCGCATCCGTTAGGCCCTATAATGGAGGTTATTTTACCTTGGGGCAGGCATAAATCCAGATTGGGCACGATAAGGTGATCGTCATAGGCTACCGCAAGATTAGAAGCTTCTATACTATGCATTTTTTTATCCTCTCTTCTGATATTTCATTAGCGACTTTTTTTACACTGAAACGGACTCCTCCGTCTAAAAATCATCCCTTGTTTTTGGCCAAAAGGTACAGGAAATAGGGAGCACCCACGGCTGCCGCGACAATTCCCGTAGGTATTTCCGAGGGCTGCACAATGGTTCTTGCCAGGGTGTCGGACACTGAAAGGAGAACACCGCCCACCAGTGCGCACACAGGAAGGAGCCTTCCATGCCTGGGTCCTACCAGCCTTCTTGCCAGATGGGGCGCTATCAGCCCTACAAAGCTTATGCTTCCGCTGACTGCCACACAGGAGGCGGCAAGGGCTACCGATACAGCCAGAAGCTTTCGCTGCTCCCGGGTGACCGAAGCCCCCAGACCGCCGGCTGTATCCGTTCCCAGGCTTAAAACATCCAGAACCCTGCTTTTATAAAAAGCATAAGGCAGCAGTATTAAAAGCCAGGGCAAAAGGGACAGGACATAACGCCAGTTGGATCCCCATATGGTTCCGCCCTGCCAGGAGGCCACAAAATCAAACTGGGCGTCGTCAAGCTTAATAACCAGTACCGTCATAAGCGCGTTTATTCCCGCCTGGACGGCAATTCCCATAAGCACAAGCCTTAGAGGGGCCACGCCTTCATGACGGCGAAAAGCAAGCACATAAATAAGAATGGCTGTGGCCCCTCCTCCGATGAGAGCAAGAAAGGGAAGAGCCATAACCGATCCCAGGGATTTGCTCCCAAAAAAGACCACATACAAAACCACCATAAGGCCCGCACCGGCATTGATGCCCAAAAGCCCCGGATCCGCCAGGGCGTTTTTCGTTACTCCCTGAATAAGGGCTCCCGACATGGCAAGGCCTGCGCCCACCATAATAGACAGAACCATTCTGGGAAGCCGGAAGCTGAACAATATAAGGTTTTCCTTCTCCGATCCGCCTCCAAAAAGGGTCCGCAGCGTATCCATCGGCGAAAGGGGTGTATAGCCCGTATTCATGGCTACTATGAAGGACAGCACAAGAAGCGTGAAAAAGGCAATTGTGATATAAAAGCCCTGAATGGCCTTTTTACGGTAATAAGCTTCGGCTCCGTTAATATCCCGCATTAAAACGCCCTCCTTTCCTTACGCGCAAGATAGAGAAAGAAGGGAACGCCGATAAGGGAAATAAGAGCTCCCACCGGTGTTTCAAAGGGCGGATTCAGCATTCGCGCACCCAAATCGGCCAGAACCATCAGAAGGGCTCCCAGCACAGCCGCTCCGGGAAGGATGTGCTTATAGTCCAGTCCAAGAAAATAGCGGGCAAGATGAGGAATAACCAGCCCTATAAAGCCGACGGCACCCACAACAGCAACCGAGGCCCCTGCCAGCATGAGCACAAGCAGGGCAGAAATCCCCTTTACAAAAGTGGTATTAAGCCCCAGGCCCTTCGACACCTCCTCACCCAGACTCAAAAGGGTAACCTGTCTTGATATGGCAATGGCTCCGACAAGGGCCGCCCCCACCCAGGGCCCTATAAGCTTAAGCTGCCTCCAGTCGCTGCCTGCCACACCTCCGGCAAGCCAAAACATAATATCCTGATCCACCTGGTGATAATAAGCAATTCCCTGGCTTAAGGCCGAAAGCAGCGCACTTGTGGCGGCTCCTGCCAGCACAAGGCGCATAGGGGTAGCTCCGCCCTTCTGCACCGATGCAATGCCATAAACCAGGCCCGCTCCCAGAGCAGCTCCCAAAAAGGAAAAGAATATAATGCTCATATAAGAAAGACCCGTAAAAAAGGCAAAGCACAGCGCAAGGGAAAATCCCGCGCCGGCGTTTAGTCCCATGAGGCCCGAATCGGCCATGGGATTTCGGGTTACTCCCTGCATCAATCCTCCCGCAACTGCAAAAGCCGAGCCAACCAGGGCACTTGCCAGCACTCTTGGAAGCCTCAGATCCACAATAATCAAATGCCGGGTGTTATCCGGATCAAAGTGAAGCAGGGCATCAAGAACCTCCGACAAGGGGATATTCATGGCTCCCTTGGCTACGGAAACAGCCATGGTAAGCACTAGCAGGATAAAGCATCCGGTTATGAATAAAAAGGCTCTGGGCGTGAGGCTTTTTTTTCTTTGAGGATTGGCAGAAGCTGATTTTAAGGCTGTGTTCATTGTTATTTCCTTTTATGTATCCTATTGTTTGTGTGTAAGCTCTCCCTATTATGATAATAGCAATGAAAATCATTTTCAATATCATTCTATTATTCAATGGCTGAAAATACGTATAGTACAGTTTATCAAAAAAGAAAGCCAACAAGAATAAAGCCATTTGCAAAAGGTCATGGATTTTTTAACGTACGGCCTCTAATGATAATTCCTTAATTATATATTTTTTACTCTAAATGTAACACTATTATAGAATTGTTACTTTTGGATATATATTACCTATGCTTATCTTATTAATTAAGCTATACCATTCACTGGATAATGTCAACGAAATTTCGACAAAAAATTACAAAAAGTACATTATTAATTGGAAAAGGTTATTATTTATCTTCAAAAGCCGCACAAATACTTCTTTTTTGATTATTCAACAGCTTGTGCTGCAGGCTGGTTTCAAAAGCCTTTTTCAAAGCATCAAGCTGTCGGATTTCTTTACGAAGAATGCTTAAACTGGCGCTTAGAATTCTTGATTAGTATCAAAGCCCACAATCTCTAAGGCTTGGCGAGCTTATCACAAGCCCTTGCTTTATAAATAAAATGCAACAATTCTATAATAATGTTGCATTTTTTGTTGACTGCCCTTCAGCAGCAAAAAGTGCTGCCCATGAAGCTCAACAAGTTTGTTTGTCGAAAGGAGGACAAAAATGGGACTGGCTAAGGATTCACTTTTAGAGATGGAAGAAGATACAGGGCAAGGCCGGTATTTGGTTTTTGTTGTGGAAAACGAAGCATTGGGAGTAGAGATTGAGCATGTAAAGGAGATTATCAGTATTCAGCCCATCACCCAGGTGCCCGGCACTCCTGCTCACGTCAGGGGCATCATCAACCTGCGGGGGCAAATCATTCCCGTAATCGACATGAGGCTGCGGTTTTCAAAAACCCCCCAGTCCTATACAGAGCGCACCTGCATCATTGTTGCTGAAGCAGGGAGGCACCTTGCCGGATTAATTGTGGATAAGGTTACGGAGGTACTTCCTATCAAAGCTGAGGATATCTCAAGGCCTCTTTTGCATACCCATTCCTCCGAGGATTGTGTAAAAGGGATCAGCAAAGCCGACGGACAGATCAAGCTTTTGATTGACGCAGAAAAACTGCTCTCCAAAGAGCTCCTGCCGGAGAAGTAAAGGGTGCTTTTAAAACGCCAATACAGCGCTTTAATTATTAGAGGATAAGGAGAAACATTATGAGTGTTCGGCCAAATAAAATAAGATCCGCCCTTGGATTTAAGGATCTGCCTATTTCCAGAAAGCTCCTTCTGGCTTTTGCCGTGGTAATCGGGCTGTTTGTCATTTCCCTTTCCGTAGCCCTGATAAGTATGAATAGTATATCGGGCAACTACTCTTATTTTCACGATCACTCCTTTATAGCCACCAATGAAGGCATGAATATCCGACGGCTCCTCAACGGAATAGAAAAGCAGATGCTTGCGATGGTGGTGGATAATAATGCCGGGAGCTTGGAGGCTTCTATTGAGGAGTTTAACAAAAGCGTCGCCGAGCTTAACGATTCCTTTAAACTGCTGGATTCAGCGCTTTTAGACGACAGGGACAAGCTGGAGTCGCTCAGAAGCCTGTTTAATGACGCAAAGCCTTTCAGGGAGGAGATTCTCGAACATCTCCGCCAGGGCAGGATCGAGGATGCCAAAAAGGTACTCAATGAGAAGTACAGCCCCATTACCCAGCAGGAGCAGCTTATCGCCGAGGAAATCCGTGATAATGTTTCAGGCCGTGCCGACGCAATATTTTCAAAAAGCATGACCCAATCCATCATCGCTATCCTTATGATAATCGGTATTGTCCTTGGGGTAATTATTATTTCGGTTATCCTGTGCAGAAATGTTGTGCTTAGCATTACAAAGCCTCTTGAAGAGGTGAGGGACGCCGCCACACGCCTGGCCGGGGGCGAGCTTGAAGGCATTGCCATTCAATATGAGTCCAGTGATGAAATCGGTGCTCTGGCAGACAGCGTACGCCTTATGATTTCGGATTTTCAAAGCGTGGTGACGGATATTTCCTCCGTATTGAAGGGATTGTCCGGCGGCGACATGACTGTTGTAAGAGGCCGGGAATATCAAAAGGATTATCTGCCTATCCAGGAATCCCTGGATTCAATTTTAAAATCTCTCAATTTTACGCTGGGACAAATCAGCGCGGCCTCGGAGCAGGTGTCGGAGGGGGCCTCCCAGGTGGCGCTGGGCGCTCAGGAGCTTTCTGACGGTGCGGCTGAACAGGCCAGCTCGGTGGAAGAAATCGCTGCCAGTATGAATGATGTCTCCGATCAGATAAAAAGCACCGCGGACAATTCCCGTATGGCCAGGGATATGGTTGTGGAAACTTCACGGGAAATCGAAAGCGGCTATGGGCTGATGCAGCAGCTTGTTCAGGCCATGACCGAAATCTTCAATACCTCGGACCGTATCGGAAAAATTATACGAACCATTGACGACATTGCCTTTCAGACAAATATTCTTTCGCTTAATGCCGCAATCGAAGCCGCCCGGGCGGGAACTGCCGGAAGAGGCTTTGCAGTGGTGGCCGATGAGGTGCGAAATCTGGCCGCCAAGTGCACCGAGGCGACCAAGGATACATCCAGCCTTATAGAAACAGTGGTTAAAGCCATTGAAAACGGTATGTCCATGACGGAAAAAACCCAAAGCTCCCTCAGCGCCATCCGTGACAAAGCCGATAACGTTGACAGGCTGGTCGTGCGAATCGCCGACGCTTCCAATACGCAATCCGCGGCTATCAGCCAGGTGACAAAGGGCATCGAACAAATATCCGGGGTTGTACAGAGTAATTCGGCTACGGCGGAGGAAAGCGCCGCAACCAGCGAGGAGCTTTCTTCCCAGGCTGAAAATTTAAGGGAGCTTCTTGGCCAGTTTAAGCTGAAGGATTCACCTCTCACATCTTCCGTAAGGTTTTCCGCCGGTAAGAGCCCGTTAAGCTCCAAGGTCAAATAAAGAAAAACACACCTGACTTTTGTGTTTTCCAATAAACATATAAACTTATAAGCATAAAGCTCCTGTGTAAAAACAGGGGCTTTTGCATTAAAACAACGAAAATCCCGGAGCCCGTGGCCATCTGCTAAAATTTGTAAATTGTTTGCCAGATATCTAAACCTTATGTTAGAATGGAGCTTGTCTATATAAAGGAAGCGATGATGTGAAGACTGAACAATTAAGAATTAAGGCTGATCAATTCCTCACCAGGCATTTTTCAGGAGAGTCCATTGAGTACCGGCGCATTTTTGCCATAGTTTTGCCCATCCTTGTTGATCAGACCTTTATAACCTGTCTTAATCTTATAAATACCACCATGATAAGCTCTTCCGGCATGAATGCCGTAAGCGCCGTGAGCATGGTTGACTCCCTCAACCTTTTTCTTGTAAACGTTTTTGTTGCTCTTTCCGTAGGAGGTACGGTGGTTGTTGCCCAATACCGGGGCAGCGGCAATGATCAAATGGTCCCAAGGGCAGCGGTTAATTCCGTAACGGCCGCCTTTACCGTCTCCTTTGTGGTGGCGCTTACCATAATCATTTTACATAATCCTATCCTCCAGTTTCTTTTTGGCAACGCAGAGCCTGACGTATTGGACAATGCGCGCATTTACTTAATCGGAAGCTGTATTTCCTATTGCGGCTTTGCAGTGGAGGACTCCATATGCGGGGCTCTTAAGGGTGTAGGACAAACCAAAACCTCCCTGTCCCTCTCCTTTATTATGAATCTTTCCTATGTCCTGTTAAATATTCTTTTTATTAATATTCTTCATATGGGCGTATTGGGCATGGTTATTTCCCTCATTACCGCACGGTATCTTGGTGCGGCCTGCGCTGTTTACTGCTTTTTCAGGCTGGATACCCCCATCCGTATTAACCGGGAGCATTTTAATTTTATTCGCCCCGATATGCTCAAAAGGATACTGTACATAGGCGTCCCCTTTGCCTCGGAGCAGCTTTTTTTCAATGGCGGCAAAATTTTAACCCAGACCTTTATAGTGAGTATGGGAACCTATGCCATTGCAACCAACGCTATTTCCTCCTCCTAT
>JAEXPO010000271.1 GCA_023446675.1 Bacillota bacterium
GATCTAAGCTGGAACGAGGGCATTCTGGAATCCTTCGCCATAGTATCGGCATTGGATCAAACCGTTGAAATAAGGTACGGTGAAAAAAGAAGGTCTGTTTTGTTGAAGAAGCATACAAAGAATTTTATAGTATTTACCTAAAGGTCCCTATGCAGGGAACAAAAAAAGAAACTTCTGAATCCTTAAGAATGAGGTGTTGTAATGGAAAAAAAGATGCCCAGAGAAATGACGGGCGCTGAGCTTAAGTCCATGCTTAAAAGCACAATTAACTTCAAAAGCCTCGGAGGCCTGAAGCACCCTGAACTGAGGCTCTCCAGGGAGGATATGAAATGGTGGCGGGAGGCCCGTATCGGTATGTTTGTCCATTGGGGTCTTTATTCCATACCTGGAAGAGGCGAATGGGTCCGGTTCAATGAAAAGATACCTGAGGCGGAATATGAAAAGCTGGCCTGGGAATTCAATCCCCAGGGCTTTGATATGGAGGAGTGGGCAACCCTGGCCAGGGATTTCGGCGCAAAATACATGGTCATGGTAGCCCGGCACCATGACGGCTTTGCGCTGTGGGACAGCCCGGGAAGCTTTGGTGGCTTTACAAGCTATAATACGGCCTCGAAAAGAGATTTCGTGCGTGAATATACGGAAGCCTGCAGAAGACAGGGCCTGCGTGTAGGACTTTATTATTCTCCCATGGACTGGCGTTTTCCGGGTTATTTCGATCCCGAAGGGCTCTTGGATAACGCTCTGCTTATGAAAAAGCAAACCTATGATCAGGTGAGTGAGCTTTGCTCAAACTACGGCCCCATTGATATACTCTGGTACGATGGCTCCTGGCTGGCCCACAAGGGCAGCGATACCACCAGTGCCTGGCTGTGGGAACCCATAAAGCTTAATCAAATGGTAAGAAGCCATACTCCCAAAACCGTAATCAATCCCCGCTCCGGCTGGGAGGGCGACTTTTATTGTGACGAAGGCTCCCACCCCATTAAGGGAGGCATTATCCCCGTCCCCTGGGAAAAGAACATGTGTGTGGCAAGCGGCAGCTCCTGGGGCTGGATGCCTGACGATCCGGTGACGGATTTTGACGACCTTATTGTAATGCTGGTCAATGTGGTAACTCGGGGCGGGAACTGGCTTATTAATGTAGGGCCTGACAAAAACGGCAAAATCCCTATGGAGGCAGCGGCCCGCATGAGAGAAATCGGCCTTTGGCTTAAAGAAAACGGCGAGAGTGTTTACAGTACCGAAGCAGGGCCTTTCGAGCCTGTGGACGGAGTTTTCGGCTCCACCTTCCGTGACAGCACCGTTTACCTTCATATTCTTGATACAAAAGCCTTTAAGGCGCTAACGCTTCCCTCCCATCCCCAGTCCGTCCTTTCCGCCTCCTATAAAGGCACTCCCCTTTCCTTCACACAGGATACACAGGGTATAAGGGTGGCTCTTCCTGAAGGAGCTTTGAAGGAGCCGGATACCATCATCAAGCTAACGCTTGACGGAGAGCTTTCTACTCCCGAGGCCGCAGACATTTATTTTACAGGTAAGGAATAAGGTATTAGCCATTGATTTAAGATGCAAACGAAAAAACAGTATGGCTCAAACATAAAAAGTAATGAACAAAAAGACAGGCAGGGAGAGGCTAAACGCAGCATCTCCCTGTCTTATCTTTTTGTTGGGCTATTCCTGATTTAAGAGTAAGGTGATAACTCGTGCTGCAGCCGCACGGGTAGCATAGTCGTCAGGATAGAATGCATTATTATTTCCTTCCACGACGCCCGCTCTATAAAGAGCATCAATGGCATTTGCTGCCTCTATGGAATTTACATTGCCTTTGTCTGCGAATTCCAACGAAGAACGTGTGAAATTCAGCAGTATTCCAAATTTATCGGCATAGCGTTTTAAGATAACGCACATCTGCTCTCTTGTAATAAAGTCGTCCGGACCAAATGTACCATCGTCATATCCGCTTACAATGCCTGATTCTGCAGCCCATGCGATATAGAGTGCATACCAGGCGCCGTCAGCAACATCCTTAAATCCTGTGGAACTGACAGGCTGGTTTCCAACGCCCTCCAGAACTGCTAAAAGCTTAACAAACTGGGCTCTTGTAATGGACATATCCGGTTGTACAAGTCCCTGATTGCCCACTAAAACATCCCTTGCAGCCAGGTAGTTAATGCTGCTTGCTCCCCAATGGCTGGCTGGCAGGTCTTTAAAGGAGGCTTCCTTATATCCCACAGCATAAACACTCAGTTGATTAGCCCTGAAGGTAATCAGGTTTGTTTCAGGGTTGTAGACGGATGAAGGAACAGGTACTTTTCCGCCGTTATCATCGATAAAGTTAATAAGAACACTCTCCCATTTCTCGTCCGCACCTGCAATATAAGGCACCGTGAGAGTAAGGCCACCAGCTGAAAAATCATTAATCCTGTTGCCGCCTACTGTTATTTCAAAGCTGTAGGCAGGCCTTAATCCAATATCCTCCTGTTCTGTTAAGACGATATTGGAGGCATCTTGAAGCTGCACAGGCTTAACAGCAAAGGTAACATCGCCACTGTAGCCGTTTTGGGCAGCCTGTTCTATAATCGTCAATACGGTTGCGGCACTTAATGCAATAGCTCCTGCTTCCGATTTAATATTGAAATAGTCTATTGTCCCCGCATCATAAACAGCCTTTAAAGAAGCCAGAGGCAGTACAAGTTCACTTCCCCCGCCTTTGTTTGATTCAACAGTCACATTTAACGAAGAACGCTCCTGAATGCCGCTGCCAAATGCAACGGCCAGGGCGCTGCGAACTTTATCATCGGTTAATACAGTTCTGACCGATCCATCCTTATTTTCTGATGTTTTAGCTGGCTTGAGGCTTACTACCTTCCGTCCGTCGCTGTCCTGAGTAAGCTCGGGCTTTTGGGTACCGGATTCGGAGGAAGGATTTCCGTTTATCCCACTGTCAGGATTTGAGCCTGTATCGGGATTTGTACCGGGATCTGGATTTTCTGGCTCTGAGTTACCCTTTGTAAGTGTAATAATATAGGGATTGCTGCCATCCAATGAAGTGTATTTTTCATTGCTGTTTAATGGATAAAAGCCTTTTTCGCCATTAACTGTGCGAACCTCAAATTGAATTCCGGAGGCATCGCCATAGCCTTCTATCCATGAAAAAATGTCAAGGGCATACACTCCCTCTTCCAACTCGGGAAATAGGATTTCACCGTAACTGTTAACCCTTAAATATTCACCCTCATTGCCTCTATAAAGATAGGGATAAACATTATTGCTATTGGGCAGTTCTTCTGAATCAGGTTCGACCAAAGTAATCTTGCCTTTTAAATATGGAAGAGGCAGAGTTATAACCAAAGTCTCCTCACCTGCGTTAACCCCGTTTACATTGTAAGTACCATCCTCATTAACAGACAGTAAAATCGTATCAGAGTTTAAATGAAGTGTATCCGTGAAGGGTGCTCTCACCTTTAAAGTATAAGAATCGCCTATCACCAAATTGGTAATGTAAAGGTATCCAGAAGAGCTTCCATATAATATTTTATTGGAATTATCCGGATTATCCAGCCAGGCAAAGAAATACGTATTAAGCCATTCTCCTAAGCTTTCAGTTTTTGCTCTCACAGTTATCTGCGGCTTTTGCAGCTCCAAATCCACTACAGGTATTTCAGATCCTTCAACCGTTTCCCCATTAATGCTTTTTACCACTCCGTTTTCAATAAGCAGACGCAGGGGGACTGACGGCCCATAAGCCAAAGATGATTGATACATCGGATAAGCATATAGCAAAAACTCTCCATCATCAGAGGTAAACCTGAGATAACCCTTTTTATAAAAGCAGGAATAGTTCATATTCTCATCTGGCGAAGTTAATCTCTCTACTATTATGTCACTATCACCTGTTACATCCTTACCCTCCGCAAAAGCTCTTAACTTAATTAAGCTACGTTTATCCACTAAGGTGACATCATCTATTTCCGGATTCCCCAGGCTGTCCGTTGTAAATACTATAAGCTGTGAGCCTATCGAATCAGGATCCACAGAGTTACCGTCAATATAGTATGTTGTAAGCGGTGAGAATCCGCCAAGGGCAAAGGTGCCGTCAGATGCTAAAGAAGTCCAGTATATTCTTCGGTTTAACTTATTCCCATTTTCAGTGTATTCCTCATAAACCCAAACTTCCCCCGCAGTTACAGGACTTCCGTCATTCAATTGGTATGTACCTGTAAGAGTCGTTTCATATTGAAAATTAATCCCTGATGATCCATCCCACGCTTCTCCGTTAACAGAAACAACATTTCCATCAGAGATATTCTCCACAACGGCCTTTGAAGCACGTTCTCCACCCGACATAGGCACTCCTCTGAAGTCATGCTCTCCCTCAAGTGCCTTATCCAC
>JAEXPO010000278.1 GCA_023446675.1 Bacillota bacterium
GTCCACCGTGTCTTTATTCGCATACCGGCTTTTAAGTACCCATTCCTTCATTTTATCTATTTCCCGGGAAAAAACAATTGGTTTAAGATCACAGGAGGTACTGGTTTCCAGCATATTCCACAGCACCTCTAGCCGGGGTATTTCAAGGTAAAGGGCATAATCCGCTTCTTCCGATTCCTTATGGTAACGTCCCTGTTCTTCCTTATCCCCCGACTTTGCGCTTTCTACCAGAAAAGGCGTCCAAATGCGGATATTATTCTCTATATCCGCCAGAATATGAGAACAGTATCCGCAAATAAAATCCCCATTGGGGCCATGCCTGTTTTCTTCTAAAAAACCCAGCACATTGGAGCGCCATTCCCTGTTATTGGTCAGGTGACCCCATTTTTCATCCCCTACACAAAGATGGCTTGCCTTTTTCATGTCACTGTTATAATCTTCACGAAAATGGATTGCGTCCGGAGCGAGTGCCCCTAAAACAAACTGGCCCGGATTCTTAATCCTGTCCCTTCGTTTCAGCAGGTTTTGAGCAATCCACAGATGGGTTATTGCAAAAGGCATACAGAACCTCTTTCACAGCATTTTTACTGGTTCTCCGAATCCACTCCGCCTTCCAGATAGGCCGTAATATCCTTTAAGGTGCTTCTTAAAAGCTCCTTATTGGTCCGGTATAAATAGCGCCCGCCAATATATTCCTTTATAAGAAGCCCGGAATTGTTCAGGCTGTTGAGATTTCGAAAAACCGTGCCGGGATTGATATCAAGCCTTGATGCAATATCCTTCATTTTAAGGGGTCTATCCGATAAAATACGCACCATATCCGCCCTGGAGCGATCCGCAAGAAGCCTGAAGGCTTCATACTTGTTCTCACTCATGGGTTGGAGGGAGCCCGAGCGCTTCATCCCCACAGGCAAGGTAATGCCTACATGAAGCCAGATGGTCATTTGCTTGTCGCTCATATTACCGGGCGCTCTTCCTGCATCCACAAAACGAAAGGCAATGACCATCTCATCATACACCTTATCATCCACAACCCCGCACCGCTGAAGCAGAAAATTCTCCACCGATGCATCCTTTAAGAAGTCTTCCCATTCATCCATATGGGACTGGGCTTCTTCTATGAAGGGCATAAGCAAAGGCTCCAGCTTTTTGGCTACAGGACGGAGAATGTCCGCCAGCTTATTGACATAAAAATCATAATCTGTAAACGCTTCTACCAGAGCAGCCGTAAAAAAGCGGTCCAGAGAAAGGCTGCAAAAAGTAGCTGCCAATGAGGTTCGCCCTTCCTGGGGCGAATCCTCGAAATCCGGCGCAAAGGCACTTATGCCGGTAATTTCCAAAGGATGCTTCCTAAGCTCTGCCCATTTTTTTAAGAGCATGTCGACATGACTGTCAAAATCCGTGCATTTGAGGTTAAAAGTCCAATAAATAAGAGCCCTGGCGACACAGGCCTCTCCGAATTTACTGTCATCCAAAGGATACGTCTGAAAATAAAATTTTAGTTCCGGATCTTCCTTGTCAAGCTCCCCACAAGCGTTGGCCATCAATTCGGGTACCCTTTCCTGGGGAATGGAGTAGGCTCCGTTGCCGGCTATTTTGGCGGCCGGAATGTCATTAACAAATGCCCGAACCATTTCAAGGGCCTCATACAGCATTATGGGTTTGCGAAGGATAGTCTTATTCAAAAACATCTCCCCTCTCACCTACCAATATAACAGTTTCGTTTTATACGCACAAGATTTACCTAACAAAAAGAGTTAAGCGAATCTGCCTGTAGAAGCATTTAAAAAGCCCTGACAGAATCATTTTAGCGAAACGTCAGAGCTTGTTTATCGTTTGTGGAGATCTATTCCACTTTTATTTCAAATCTTTCAAAGATAACCGGATTAAAGAACTGATCCGCATTGAAGGAGGTCCGCCGGTAGTTTACAAATTCCCTGGTGTTTTTTGTAAGCCACAGGGGAACTTCCACCGACAGCTCATGGCATAGAGCCACCAAACCTTTTTCAAGCCTGTCCTGGTAGCTTCCCTCATGTTCCCCAACGTCCACCTGCTTTTCTAAAAGAATGGCCGTACCTTTATAGAGCTTTCCGTTGATTTTCATTAATAAAACACCTCTGTTAGATAAAGTCCCTGGGGAGGCGCCGTCATGCCAAGCACATTTCGGTTCTCGGTGGAAAGCGCTTCCCGGATACAGTCGCCGGTAAGTCTTCCCTTCCCCACCTCCACAAGTGTACCTACAATAATCCGCACCATATTATAAAGATAGCCTGAGCCTGTTGTGTCAAAAACAAGAAGCTCGTCCCCGCTTTGAGTCCAGCAGGCACTGTAAAGCTCCCGCTCAAAGGTCTTAACAGTGGCACCCGCGGCGCAGAAGGCTTTAAAATTATGTTTGCCCACAAGGAGCTGTGCGCATTCGTTCATTTTTTTCACATCAAGCTTCTCTCTCACATGCCAGGCTCTGTTATGGTAAAGCGCAGAACGTCTGGTTCGGTTAAAAACCTGATAGCGGTAATGCTTTCCCACCGAGCTGAACCGGGCGTGAAAGTCCGGCATTACCTCCTCTGAGGAGGCAATGCTTATGTCTCCGGGAAGATAGGTATTCAGTGCTACCGCAAATTTATCGGCAGGAACGGTGGATTCGGTTTTGAAGGTGGCCACCTGCCCCAGGGCGTGGACGCCCGTATCCGTTCGTCCGGCACCGTCAGGCAGAATGTCTTCTCCGGTAAGCTTTTTTATGGCCTGTGAAAGAACCTGCTGGATGGCCAGCGCATTTTCCTGGTACTGCCACCCGTGGTACATGGACCCGTCGTATTCCACCACAAGCTTAATATTTCTCATAAAACTCCTGTATTACCCTGACTCGGAATTTAAGAGCGCAGCCGCAAAGTTCTTAAGGCCGCCTCTCAACTAAGCCGGACTCCGAATTCAAGGAAGCTATCTTGAAAGGAAGATTATACCAACTAGGCCTTAGTTATAAACGCAGCCCCGATAATACCTGCATCGTTACCCATTTTAGCGGCTACAAGGCTTGTTTGGGGCACACCGTCGGCGCAGTAGGTAAGTCCCTCCATCTTCCTGCGCAGAGGCCCCAGCAGGTTTTCGCCTTCCTTGGAAACACCTCCGCCGATGGCCAGTACCTGAGGCTGAAAAATATTAATCATATTGGCCAGGGCTTCAGCCAGAATATCCAGGTAATTATCAATGACGGCCTTGCCGGTTTCATCCTCCAGGCGGGCCGCGTCAAACGCAGTCTTGGCATCTACCTTACTCAGGTCACCGCCGACCAGAGACACAATCTTTGAGTCGGGATGAGCCTTAGCGGCCTTTTTTGTCATTTCAATAAGTGCGGTTGCAGAGGAATAAGCTTCCCAGCAGCCTTTTCTGCCGCAGGTGCAGGCCTCTCCGCCAATCTGAACAACCATGTGGCCAAGCTCGGCGCCGGCGCCGTTAAAGCCCGTATAGAGCTTGCGGCCAACAATAATGCCTCCGCCTATACCGGTACCGATGGTGATAACAATGCTGTCACTGGCATCCTTTGCAGCTCCTGCCACGCTTTCAGCAATAGCCGCACAATTGGCATCGTTTTCCACATAAACGGGAAGATTGAACTTCCTCTGAATAAGCTCACGGACGGGAACATGCCTGAAATTAAGGTTATTGGCATAGATAATTACCCCTTTTTCTCTGTCCAGAGAGCCCGGGCTTCCAATACCAATGCTATGTATATCCGATTCCTTAAGGTTTAATTCGTTCAGTAGCTTTTCAACAAGCGCAGCCATATCCGCTATAATAGCTTCCGCGCTCCGCTCTCTGCCTGTCGGGACACTTCCTTTTTTTACTATTTTACCATTTTCATCCACAATACCGGCCGCAATATTGGTGCCGCCCAAATCAATTCCCACATAATACATACTCTTAAGAAACCTCCTAGCCTGCCATCTGCAATACAACCGGATCCGTCTTAAATGAGCCCAGCCCATTGACCCTTATCTCATACTGTATTTAAACAGCCTTCCAGGGCAAAAATAGGTTACGGGTTCGTTCCGCCCTGCACTCCGGCCTGAAGAGACCCTCGGCCGCTTCATAAAAATACCGGTGCAAGATGTTTCCAAGGCAGTTGCAGTATTATCAAAATTATATGATATAATACCTTATGGGTCAATCCTAAGCCTTTATTCGCTTTGATTCACAATATGAAAGGCGAAGGCGCTATGGCGTATGGCTAGAGGCCTGCATTTTCCTTAAAAGTGCCGGCAATAAGGAGGGTATTTAAACTGCGTGATTAACGGAAAGCGTGTCATTTTACGAACTATCCATCCCGATGAATTGGATTATGTTTATGCTCTTGTCAGCGATGTGAGCACCAAAGGCCCTTTCTGGCATCTTAATCTGCCTTCTGCCGGAGAGTTTAAACGGGAATTTCAGCAGACCGGCTTCTGGTCTGAACAGGAGGGCCGTATGCTTATTATGTCCAGTGACAGTCAGTATCTGGGTGAAATCCTTTATTTCAAGGGGCTTGATTATCAGTCCGGCTACGAGGTCGGCTATGAGCTATTCAGTCAGACAACCGCAGGAAAAGGCATTATGTCGGAAGCCATTCTTCTTTTTTGTGCTTATATGTTTGCAGTGCGGCCCATCAACCGTCTTCAGATAAATGTTATGGCAGAAAATACGGCCAGTGCGCGGGTCGCCGAAAAATGCGGCTTTACCTATGAGGGTATGATGCGCCGGGCGACGTTTCATTTGGGTGTGTATCACGATCTCAAGCTTTATTCGCTTCTCAGGGAAGAGTGTCCTCCCCTTGGAAGGCTTTTAGGCCCGGGAACAGGCGCCGGCTCATAAAATCCCTTTATTTTGTTATCCATGGGGATTCTACAGCTTCTTTGCATGAACAGGCTCATTTCGGATCAAAATAGCTTTGTCCCATAAGCCAAAGATGATTCGGAGTGTGTTTTGATGTTTCAGCTGATTATACGTACTATTATTTTGTATATTGTTGTGGTCATTACCATGCGTTTATTGGGAAAGCGCCAGATAGGCCAGCTTCAGCCTTTTGAATTTGCTGTGGCGCTGATGATATCGGAGCTTGCCGCCATTCCGCTTACCGAGGACGACAAAAAGCTTCACCACGCGCTCATACCCATTGCGGTGCTTTTGTCATGCCAGCTTCTTATTTCCTTTCTGTCCATAAAGGGAGTAAAGATCCGGGAATACGTCTGCGGCAAGCCTACGGTGCTTATCCGTGACGGACGGATGCTGGAAAAGAACATGCGCCATGAGCTATATACCATAAACGACCTTTTAGAGCAGCTACGCTTCTACAGTGTTCAGAGTGTTGTGGAGGTTGAAACGGCGATACTTGAAACCAACGGCCAGCTCAGTATTGTGCTTAAATCTCAAAAAAGGGCGGTTACGCCCTCCGATTTAAAGGTGGAAACCCCCTATGAAACCTTTTCCCACGACCTTATTATCGACGGCAAGCTAATTTCCCGCTCTCTTGAAGCCGTTCAGCTCACCCGTGACTGGCTGGACTCCCGCCTTAGGGATTCCGGAGTTACCGATCACAGCCAGGTATTTTATGCCTCGGTGGATCCCAAAGGAAACCTTCATATCCAAAAAAAAGGAGA
>JAEXPO010000284.1 GCA_023446675.1 Bacillota bacterium
ATCCAGGCCCTGCTCCAGCCTGTATGCCCCCCTCCATGAGCCAGCCTGTGCTCAAGAGTTTTTTCGGCAGCGCGGAACAGCAGAGGCTTATTCTCCACAATTTCATTGCCGGGATGCAGGCCGTAAAGATGGGAGATGTGCCGGTGTCCGGGTTCAGGCTCGTCGTATTCCTCCTGCCATTCCATAATGCGCCCGTCGGAGGTTATTTTAGTTTCAGGCAGCTTAAGTAGCATTCTGCGGGCATCGGCGAGGAGTTCATCCTCAGTGTCCTCCGGCCCGCGGCCCTCAGGTGCTCCGGCCTCAAAACCTGCCATCGCACATTCTTCAGTTATATCCCCTGTATCAGCCATCGTACAGCCTTCTACAGTTCCATCCCCAATACCTGCCAGCCCACAGCTTTCAGTTCCATCCCCGATACCTGCCAGCCCACAGCTTTCAGTTCCATCCCCAATACCCACCAGTCCGCAGCCTTCTATGTACCAGGAAAACAGCTGCCTTAGAATCTGGATATCCATGGCAGGGCCCATACAAAGGCTGCCTCTGGCTCCAGTTTTGGAAATATAGGTATTCTCAGGGGAAAGGGAGGGGCCAGTGATAAGGAGACCTTCATCGTTTTCACATAAATAATCCCTGAAAAAGCGGATGGCTTCTCTCATAACAGGTAGCGCGCGCGATCTCAGGAACTGTTTATCCAGGGTATATAAATAATGCTCGTAAAGGTGGAGGGAGAGCCAGGCTCCGCCCATGGGCCAAATGGGGGAGGCATCAAAAATCCCCTCAGGATCCGTATTGGCCCATAAATTGGTGTTGTGATGGGCACAGAAGCCTTCGCAGCCGTAAAGCCGACGGGCAGTTGCCTTCCCTTTTTCCACCATCCTGTCAAGCAAATGAAACAGCGGCATATGGCATTCGGGCAAGCCGCATTTTTCTGCCATCCAGTAATTCATTTCCGTATTGATGTTGATGGTAAATTCGCTTTGCCACGGCGGCTCAAAGCTGCCGTTCCATATTCCCTGCAAATTCGCCGGCAGCAGGCAGCCATAGGAGCTTGAAATCATCAGATAGCGTCCGTAATTGAACAAAAGCAGCGCAAGATAATCCCTGAATTCCGTCCGTCCCTGACGCAGCTCCGCCAGAAGCTGATTTGTGGGTATAGAGGTGAATCGGGTATCTTTTTCCGTATCATTTAGGGAAAGTGAAATTCTGTCATAAAGGCTTCGGTAATGAAGCACATGCTCCGCCCGTATTTTTTCGTAACCTGCCTCCTGCGCCCTATCCAACGCTTCTAAAACGCTTTCCTTATAATCCGTACGGCCCATAAAATCCGTTGCCGCAGCAATGTATATGTAGACCACAGAGGCGTTTCTCACATAAACAAAATCGCCGATGGCATTTACCTTGCCGTCAGGGCTGTCCAGACGGGCTCCGAGGAAGTACCGGACTCCCTCCGTGCCGCACCGGCCCCAGTTGCCTGTGGTTTGGCTGTCTAGTTTTCCCGTATGCTCTTCGAAGGGCTTTCGGCTGATATTGATGCTTAAGTTCAGCTTATTTTTTTCATTGGAGGTTAGCTTTACAGCCAAAACCTGATAATTGAAGCTTGTCAGTATTTCCCTTTTGTAAAAAACACCGTTCATTTCATAGGACACACAGGCCACCGCCTGCTCGAGATCCAGCTGCCTTAAGTAACCCGACACCTTACCTGAATGCTTTAAAAGGCATATGCGCAAATCTCCCGCAGGCTGATAAGGATTGACATATTTGGGCATGGAGGTCAGTGCCATTTTTGCCAGGAACTGAGCTTCCTCTGTTTCACCTTTGTTGAGAAGCTCTCTAATATCGGCCAGATGCGCAAGTGCGTCAGGGTTTTTTCTGTCCCGGTCAGGTCCGTACCACAGAGTTTCTTCATTGATATGAAGGGTTTCCTCGTTGATTTTTCCCAGTACCATAGCGCCAAGCCTGCCGTTTCCCACCGGCAGGCCATCGTCCCAGCGTCTGGCGGGCTTATCAAGTACAATACGCATCATGGCTTTTCATCCCCTTAATCGCTTTGTTTCCTCGAACAGCTTTTTTTCAGCGGTTCCTCCCTACATAATACCGGCCGCTAAACGCTTCCCTCAATACAGTCTGTCAGGAATTGATCCAGATTCGGGTTGCAGCCCACCCTCCCCTTTAAAAGAAGGCTTACCGCTGTTATAGCACCTTTGCCCGTTTTGCATTGGAGGACAAAGGGCAGCTTTTTCTTAGCTCCGGTCTGCCCGCTAAGGCCATTCCTCTCATAGGTATAAACCAGGCTTTGTCCGGCTTCGCTGCAGCGAATAGCTTTGTTCCCGAGAAAGTCCATGCAGTCTGCCTTTTCATTGTAGAGCATGGATAGGTCGTAGTAGAGCATAGATAGGCCGTATTTTTGAGCCGAAGGCTCGCAGGCGGCGAAGTAAACCTCCTGGCATGGGACGGTTTCAAAGGTTATATCCCCCAGGCTTATTTTTACCGGCTCCTCTTCAGGCATTAAAAGCACAATGTTTTTGCCGGATTTAGCTAAGGCCGCAAGGCTTTCAGGAGCTATCCCGGAAAGATCCGATACAACGACGGCGCGGGCAGAGGGAAGATCTTCCGTTATCGTGAAAGCGCAGGTTTCAAGCAGCTCCCTGGCATAGTCGCCGACATAGAACGCAGTGACTTTACTTTCACCCCCAAACACCCCGGCGGCTTCCCACCCGCCCCTGCATACCATATTGGGGTAAGCCATAAATTCAATGTGCTCAAAGCGGAGAAAGCCGCCGCTTTTATCCTCCATGACGGCTTCCAGATGCAACCGGCAAGGCGCTTCCAATGCGGGAATGGTAAGAGGTATAATGCCCATGCACACAGCGTCCGCAGCATTTACCCTGCCGTCCAGCCTGAAGGAGGCGAGAGGGCTTCCAAGACGGGCAGGGGAGCCTTCCCTGCTGGAATAGGAATCTTCCCTGCCGGAAAAGGAGC
>JAEXPO010000340.1 GCA_023446675.1 Bacillota bacterium
GGTGGAGGTCATGGGCTTCTCAAGAATGACATTTTTATTTGCCTCCAGGGCTTTCCGGGCATAGTCAAAATGCAGGTTATTGGGTAAGGCAATGTATACCGTATCGGCCTCACTTTGCAAAAGGGCGTCGTAATCAAAAAAGATATCTTTTATTTTGTGTTTAGCTTTCAGCTCCTTTAATTTTTCTTCACTGGTTTTTCTGCCGTAAAGAGCGTTTATTTCCACACTCTTAAGATAGGGCAGTATATTAAAAAACTCATTCACAATCATTCCTGAGCCGACGACAGCCAATTTCATCAAAGTCCCCTCCTGAATTAATCCGTATAAATCTTGTTGAATATTTCCTGCATCCTCTGATCGATGGCAGAGATACTTAAGCACAATCCGTTAATTCATTCTGGAGATTTTCCTTAAGTATGGTGTCGGACTTGTAGCGCAGCTCGTGTTCCAGGCTGGCCCAGAAATCCATGGCAATGGTTCGTATTTGAATTTCAACCGCAGTCCGCTGTGTCTCTTCTGACAGAAAAACCGGAATGGAAACCACAAGATGCAAGCTCCTGTAACCATTTGCCTTTGGATTTTCAATATAGTCGGTCTTTTTTATGAGCATAACATCGTCCTGCTTCAAAAGAAGATTGGCAATGGTATAGATATCGCTGATATAGTGGCAGATGACACGAATCCCCGCAATATCGGTGATGTTTTTCATGGCTGAATCAACACTCATATCAAGGTTTTTGCGTTTCAATTTTTCAAAAATACTTTGGGGCTGCTTTAAACGGCATTCCATATGATGTATGGGGTTGCGATCGTGCTTTGTCAGAAATTCATCATCCAGTATCTCCAGCTTTGTGCTGATTTCCTTCATTGCGGCATTATAAATTTGCCGCATATGAAGCATATCCTTAAACATCCCCACAACTTCCTCCGGCTGCAAACCGCTAACCAGGAAATCCAGTTTCATATTATCAAAATTAAATTTATGCCTTCGTTCCAATATCATAAACTACCTTCTCTCTTTTAAGCTAATAGCAGGTTAATGCTTACCGAGGAATTCTAATTACTTATAATGGCTGCCCCTATACTTACTAATACCACTTATACTCGCTTAATTCTTCACTATTTCATGAAAATAAACCGTCCCCTGTTGAAGTTAGAGGTATTAAAAGCAAACAGCCTAAAGCTGTTGTGCCCGTCTTTTAGCCGATAGTCAGTAACAGCCTCTTATAGCTGCAAAAAAACCACCTGTTTCACGGGTGGTTTTTGCTTTTTAAGTTAATGAAATCGAAATACCGCTATGGATAATCCCTTTACCTTATATTCCAATTTTCCATCCTCTATCGCAATAGCCTTTACTTTCGGAATGACCTTTTCCGGCTCTTGGAAGCTGTTCCTGTCATCCTTTGTGAACCCCTCCATGTAATGAATTTCCACACCTTGTTTCCTGCTTTTTCCCAGCTCTATGCTCAACTGCTTTTCTTCCTCATCCGGGTTTACCACCTTTACAATAATAGCGCCTTTTTTATCCTTAACAACAGAATAATAGAGGGGTTTCACATTTGAGCTCTTTAAGGTATGATTGCAGTATAGCTTTCCATTAATATAAGTACTTATTTTATTTCCATCAACTATAAGTTTGCCTTCGTATTCCGTTCCCACTTTGGTTTCCATAAAATGCAGCCCCATATCAAAGCTTTTACCCCTGCAAATGCCGAATAAGGATGTAAGCCTCTGCCAGCCGTCTATCGTCCACCTGAATTTATTATCCTCATCTCTTCCGGCAAATTCCAGATCAAAACTAAACGCTCCGTTGAGATTTCCCGAACGGCCTCCGTTTTTCTTGCAAAACCGGAAGGTAACAGCATAATGGGCCGTATCCATATCAGCAATTTTATAATAGCTATCCTTTTCGGACAGGGTAAAGCCGGGCAGAAATTCCTCTGCTCCATTTTCCAGATTAGTAACGGCCAGATCCTTGATCTCTACCTCTGCTTTTCTGGTGGCCATTGCAAGAAAACCCTTTAGCTCCGTCATTTTTTCATCTGACGGCGGCATATCGTCCACCGCTCCTAACAAGAGATCCCCATGATTATTCATAAAAAGCTTCTGCACATGGTAGGAAGGGCTGCCATAAACCCTGTGGTTATCAAAATAAAGCAAATCCGGCTTCCAATTGCTGTAATCCACATTATTGAGAAGGGGCGCATAGCACGCAAGCCCGACGCCTTCAGCCTTCTCCAGGCCCGTCATGAAAGCCGCCTCCGCCAAGGCGTTAAACCAGGTGTCGTCATGGGATGCGTATTCACCAATAAAAGCCTTAGGTGTTGAAGGGTAATTTGAATACCTGTCCACATTATCCAAAAACCATTCCGGGCATTGATAGAAATGCTCGTCCACATAGGAGGTCCGTGTACGTCGCGCCTGCTCCCAGCCCTTGTGAAACTCGCTTCCCCCAGAACCCGGGCCTGAGGATCCAATCACCTGTATTTCCGGATATATGTCCTTTACGGCATTCAGAATGATTTCATACCGTTGAAAAAAAGCGTCGCCTACTTCTTCATTGCCAATACCCAAATATTTCATTTCAAAGCTCTCAGGATGTCCCATCCGGGCTCTTACTGAACCCCATTGGGTTTCTATTCCGCCATTGGCAAATTCGATTAAATCAAGAGCCTCATCAATCCATTCCTGCATAGTGTCAAGAGGGGCTTCCCTCAAATAATGGGGATCATACCCTGCCGCTATCACCGGAAGAGGTTCTGCGCCAATATCTTCACAAAACAAAAAGAATTCATAAAACCCTAAACCAAAGGTCTGGTTATAGTTCCAGGTGTTTCTTGCGGATGGTCTTTGTTCAACAGGGCCAAGGGTATTTTTCCACCGGTACATCCCACAGCGATCCCTCCCGTCAAGTGAGCCGATATGTACCAGGCATCCCCCCGGGAAACGCATGAAACGGGGCTTCATATCCGCAAGCAGCTTAGCAATATCTGCCCGCATGCCGTTTTCTCTGTTGAGATACGTATTGGCGGGAAATAACGATACCATATCAATAGCCACAATGGCAGGCTTTTGAGAAAGGATAGAGAGCCTGGCGCTGTAATCCGTATCATCGGGATAAAGGCTGCATTCATATTTTTTCCATGCTCGGGAATCAACTATGACGTTTTGTTTTGCATAACACTTTTCCCCATTTTTATCTTCAAGCAGGATTTCCAATTCAACAGGCCCGGATTTCACACGTAGGAAACAGGAAAATTTATATGTTTGCCCCATTTCAATGGGAATCCCGGTATTATACCCCTGGTTTCTTATTCCACCCCCCTGCCCTTTTGTCATTACCTCAAGCGTAAGATAATGGGGGTTTTCCGGGCAGATAGGGCTTGCCGCTTCAATATGAGCCTGGGCTACGCTATCTCCCCGCTCTAACTTATCCCATGCAGTCAGTGAATGATAGCTTTCACAGTCAACATGATCAAACTCAAATGACCTGTTCCTGATTAGCTCGCCATATAAGCCTCCGTCTGCGGCATGATTTAAATCCTCGAAAAAAATCCCGAAGAGGTTGCCCTGTTCCTTTATCACTTTCTCTTCCAATATTCTGAGATTGATTTCTTTCATATTAAAAGTCCTTTCTTATCTGTGGCTTCATTTTGCACAGGACAAATCCCCGTCGCATTAACGGGGACTTGTCCTTTTTCGGTGCTCTTTTTCCTTATTCGGAAGCAAGCGCCTTATTTACTTCCGATATCATTTCTTCCAGGCCATCCGTTTTATAACCGGCATAGATATCACTCCACATT
>JAEXPO010000352.1 GCA_023446675.1 Bacillota bacterium
TTGCCCATACGCCCCTCAAACGTACGTGTCTGCCATTCCACCACGACCGCGAAACCTTTGCTATTGCTGGTTGATGAGGTTTTCAACCGTTTCTGCCGCAACAGCAAGATTAATTATACAGGCAGGATTCGACAGTGTCAATATGGATTTTCTATTTTTTTTCATATAATTCTAAGAAGTTTTTTAGCCTGAGAACCATTCCTTTTTAGTCCCGGCTTTCATTATGAAGACAGTTGTCAATGGCAATAACAAGTGCGGAGAAAAGGGCTGCATCCTTATCATCGTAAACATAAAGCTCGTAGCTGTCGCCAAAGGACAGCCAGCGCTTGCTTATTTCACCCACCGTGCGCTGCCCGTCGTGTATGGAAAAATCCATGCTGAAGATATCTCCCTCCAGAGTATAGGAAAAAGAAGGGCTGGTAATATAAAGCTTTGGCTTAAAGAAGGTGAACTCCTTTTTTACAACGGCGACTAAAACACCGCCGGAATAAAGCTCATACTCAGGCAGAAAACGGAAGAGCTTCTTCTCAATATAGTAGAGCTCGTTACCCAGAGCATCAAATAAATGGATTTTAGCCCCCAGAGTAAAGACCTCGCTCTCCACTGTGAAAACAGGATGTTCACTTTCATTGAAGATGGTGTACTTGTCACCCAGAGAAAAAACCTTTTGCTTAATAAAAAGTTTCATATTTTAAAAGACCTCCGTTAGGTTTATACGGTAGTATATACCGAATAAAAAAGTTTACAAATCATCTGATTATCTCAGAAGCAACTATGTTATAATGATATCATATTTATTATGTTAAGGGAGAGAACTATGACAGAAGAAAAGATTTTTGATGTATCGCCGGGAGAGCAATATGAAGATGATCGAAGTCGGTTTACCATATTCTTTCAGGTTTTAGGCAGAAAATTCTGGAAGCTTATAAGTCTTAATTTTCTTTATATCCTGTTGAATTTACCGGCAATAATTATTTCCTTTGTTCTCAGTGCTTTGCTTATGGAATTTTTTATGTCCAGTATTACAGCGACCATTGAGCCGGAAGGCCTGCTGCCCATGCTTCTTGCCAATTCTTTTCCGCTGGTGATGCTGTTCATGGTCATCCCTGCTCTGTGCGTGGGTCCTGCCCAGGCCGGATTAACGTATATTTTACGCTGCTTCTCCTATGAGGTTCCTGTTTTTATGTGGTCGGATTTTAAGGATAAAATGAAGGAAAATCTCAAACAAAGTCTTTTGACCTCCTTAATCAATCTCTTGCTGCTTGTTTTTCTCTTATATGATTTGTACCTTTACTCCAATCTCGGTATGGGGGACAACCTGGTTATGGCCATTGCCAATGGCCTGCTTATCGTTGTTCTGCTAATATTCACCATGATGAATTTGTTTATTTACCCTATGATGGTAACCTATAAGCTGAAGCTTAAGGACCTTTATAAAAACGCTTTTTTATTTGCCTTTGCCCGTTTCCTTCCCAATCTCGGTGTCCTGCTGCTGGCTGCGCTGCTTGTTCTTTTTCCCATTCTCATTGTGCAGCTGACAGGAAATATGCTGGCTTTGGCAATTTCTTACGGTTACTACATTGTACTGGGCTTTAGCCTGCCGGGTTATGTCATCAACTACTTAATTAACCCGGTAATAGACAGGTATATACGCAGAGAAGCCTAGTAAGAACCTTTATTGGATGCCTATTAAAGCGCCGCCCGTTATGCTGGGGCGGCGCTTTTTAAGTAATGAGTAAGCTCTTAGCCGATTTTCCAGCCTACGGCGGTTTCGCGCATACCCACGAAATCGGCGTACAGTCCGCCTTTTTTCATGAGCTCTTCATGGGTGCCGCGCTGAGTGATTTGCCCATTGTCCAAAACCAGGATCTGATCCGCCCGGCGTACGGTTTTAAGCCTGTGGGCGATCATAATAATGGTTTTGTTTTTTGTCATTTCCCCAATAGCCTCCTGAAGGCGGCTTTCGTTTTCCGGATCCACATTGGCTGTGGCTTCATCCAGAATAACAATAGGAGCGTCCTTTAAAATGGCTCTGGCAATGGATATACGCTGACGCTCGCCTCCCGAAAGGGTAGCCCCTCCTTCGCCTACAAGGGTGTCGTAGCCCTGGGGGAGAGCCATGATAAAATCGTCGCACCGGGCCTTTTTGGCAGCCTCACGGATTTCTTCAAGGCCGGCGTCGGGCTTGCCGAAGCATATATTGTTTAAAATGGTGTCGTTAAAGAGATAGACACTTTGAAAGACCATGCTGAAATGGGCAAGAAGGCTGTCCAGAGTATAGTCCCTTACATCCTTGCCACCTAAGGTAATGGTTCCGCCATCCACGTCCCAGAAGCGGGTAATGAGCTTGCATAGGGTTGTTTTGCCGCCTCCTGAAGGGCCAACCACAGCGGTGGTGGTTCCCTGGGGAATATTAAAGGACACCTTATCCAGGATTTTCTTTTTATCGTAGCTGAAGCTGACCTCCTTACCCTCAATGGTAAAGCTTTGAGGGGAGAGGTCCCTGCCTTTTTCATCCATAACAGGGGTGGAGGTGATGTTGTCTACCAGATCCATGGACAAATCCACAGAACGCAGCAGAGCCGACATGCTTCCCCCCGATTCCAGCTGACTGTAGATAATGAAGGAGGATACCATCATTAAAAGGCAATTGGTCAAATCCATGCTGCCTGAGAGAAAAAAGAGGATGGAGGCCAGCAGGGCGGCCAGGCCGGACATTTTAAGCAGCAGGCTTTGAAGCAGCATATAAGGAAGAAAGGCGATTTCAAGCTTCACATTATTCTTTTCGCATTCCTCGATGGCCTTATCCAGGCTTTGGCCTGCCGAACGGACAAGATTGAAGGCACGGACAACGGCAATGCCCTGGACGTACTCCAGTAC
>JAEXPO010000357.1 GCA_023446675.1 Bacillota bacterium
TCCCGTGCGTGCTCCAAGGTGGAAAGCACTTTTTTATTGGGTGAAACATAGATTAAACCGGCTCCCGGCTTATGAAACCATCGGGACGAGGCTTTGCCCGGATCTGTAATAAACGTTTCCGAATAAAAGCCCTGGCTGTCTCCTGTTATTTCAGGTGAAACACAGGCGTCCAAAAAGATCCATCGTTCCATCTCCTGAATAAAGACAGCATTGTAGCCGTGGAGCACAGGCCGTGGAATTCCCGTCTCCGACAGGGTCAGTCTGTAGCAGAAGCCTGCGGGGATGTCTTGAGATCTTGCCAGCGCTGCGAAAAGGTGAGCTTTTGAAAAACTGCTGCCATGCCCTTTTTCGAGCACTTCTGATGCCGTTAAGGTGACGCTGGTGGCATTGATGTGAAAGGAATAAAAGATTTGATCCCGGACAAACTCAAAAAGAGAACGGACCTTGGATAATGTATCCTTAATTCCGTATGTAAGCTGTTCGGCTGTTTCTTCAACCATGGGATGATCATAATCGAGTATTGAACTGTGTCCCAAATAATCACTTAAGTCCGGACTCTCGGGCTTAGGGTCGGGCATTGTTTCCATCTCCTTGCGGAAAGCTTCGTTTTTACCACTATAACATTGTTTTTTTATGGATGCAAGTCCGCCTAAAGTTTTAATAGAGAGCCGTATGGAAAACTTTGATTAATGAAGTTATAATGGTAGGGAAGTAAAAAGGGGGGACGAGAATTTGAATGCTCCGAATAAGTGGATGCGGGAAATAGGAAGCTGGCTAATGGCCATCCTTCTGCCTGTACTTATTATATTTGTGCTAAACCTTAAGGTTTTTGTAATAGCCAGTGTGAACCAGCAATCCATGATGACAACGCTGCGGCCTGGCGAGGTGGTTTATTACAACCGTTTTGCAGCCGATATCAATCAGCTTCAGCATGAGGATATTATTCTGTTTCTTTCAAATGACAGGCAGAAGCAGGGATTTTTAGATGAAGTAGCGATTAAATGGACGGATTTTATGGATGCCATACTTCGAAGGCCTCAGACCCATGAACGCTATGTTAAGCGCATCATAGGGCTTCCAGGGGATGTGGTGGACATCAGGGACGGAGTTGTTACCGTAAATGGAGCAAAAGAGGCCCGGAGCTATGTAAGGGGGACAACCCTTGAAGGGGAATTCGGCCCTTATCCGGTAACCGTGCCGGAGGGCAAGCTTTTCGTCATGGGCGACAACCGGGAGGTAAGCAAGGACAGCAGAGCCTTTGGCTTTATTGATATCAAATCGGTGGAAGGCCGGGCCGTATACCTTATATGGCCATTGAACCGCGTACAGACTATCCGTTAATCCTGCAGGCCCCACGGAAAATACCGATATGTACTTTTAAAAGGAGAGATCCATGGAAGAAGAAATGATTGTTTCCCCGGTGGAAAGACCTGGGGGAAAATTACCCGGTACTTTTGATGCAGGCATATTGTACAGCGTGATTGCTATTTATTACACCTACCTAAGCGGACGTATTCTGGCCTTTGGTTTGCCGGAAAGCCTGAATATTCTCCTGCCTGAGCTTCTTTTTATAGCCCTGCCGCCTCTGGCATTGGCGTACTTGAGACATTACGACATTAAAAAAACCTTCCGGTTTAAGGCCCCCAGGCCTATGGAGGTCGTGGTGGTGCTTATAATGAGCCCCGTGATGGTGATTGCAGGAGCCTGTGCGGGTTTTGCAGCTCTTTTGGCCATCAAAAGCACCTTTGGCAGTGTTAATCTGGCAAGCGGCGCAGGGGAGGTTATGACAGGGGGCCTGGGGCTTGCGCTTCTGATTATTGCGGTAGTGCCTGCTGTCTGTGAGGAAATACTATTCCGCGGTATGATCCAAAGAGGCCTTGAAGGACTGGGAGCGGGCTGGTCCGTGCTTTTAAGCGGGGTGCTTTTCGGACTGTTCCATTTTGACTTTCAGCGTCTGGCCGCACAAACCCTTATTGGGATTGTTGCAGCCTATGTGGTTTACCGCACCGGCTCCATTATAAACGGCATGCTGCTCCATTTTGCCAATAACGGGCTTTTAACCCTTCTGGCCAATTTAGCCACAGGAGCGGCCCAGGGGAGCGGCGGGGAGCTGGAAATTATTACGGATCCCTTTGAAACCCCCGAGTTTCTGGATCTGGCCGCCCAAAACGGCATGTCGCTGGAGCAGCTTCTCGGCATTGTTTCCATTGTTTTATTGGTAATTATGGCCTTCTGCCTCTTTGTGGTGTTTGGCCTTTGTATTATTTTAAAGGGGATTACTGCGAAAACCCTTGAAAAGCCCCAGCGCAAGGCAGGAAGCTTTAAGGGCCTGCTTACCGGACTTCCGGGCCTTATACTCATCGGCCTTGTTTACACGGCCATTGGACTGTCTCTGGTGGGAAGTGACTGGGGTGAGCGGCTTCTTCGGATTATTGGAATCGGATAATAATAATGACGTAAACGCGAGGTTTCTATAAGATGCTCTTATCGGATAAGTGGACACAATATAAGGTTATCGGCTGCGGTGACGGCGAGAAGGTTGAATATTGGAACGGTTATGTTTTAAGAAGGCCGGATCCCCAGGCTCTCTGGCCCATGACAGGACTTCATGGGGAAAGCCGGATTGACGCCCATTACCATCGAAGCAAAAGCGGCGGCGGTGAGTGGGAAATAAAAACGAATATCCCAAAATCATGGGTAATGGATTACGAAGGCCTGCGATTTAAAATAGAGCCCACCGGCTTTAAGCATACGGGACTATTTCCCGAGCAGGCGGTTAACTGGGACTGGATGTCGGCAAAAATAAAAAATGCGGGCAGACCCGTTAATGTGC
>JAEXPO010000406.1 GCA_023446675.1 Bacillota bacterium
CCCCGGGTTTTGTCAGGATATTCTTTTTTTGTAAACGGATAGCCGGAGGTAGCCGGTTTTTTTGTCATTTTCTCCAGCACATAGCCGGCAAATTTCATAAAGGCCATTGTATTTCCCTCCTAAAGCAGGCTATGCCCGCTAACCAATACTCAAATTTATAAAGGTACTAACGCTCGGTGCAGCTGATGCACGGGTCAATGGTCAGAATCATCATGGGCACATCGGCTAAATCACAGCCCTGAAGAATTTTAAGAAGAGCGGGTATATTGGCAAAGGTGGGCGTTCTTACCCTGACTCGTTCTAAAAATTTAGTCCCGTTGGCCTTGGCGTAATAAATAACCTCGCCTCTGGGCTGCTCCACACGCTCGTAATATTCCCCTGAAGGGACGCCCTTGAACTTAACCTCCAGCTCACCCTGGGGTATTTTGTCCGCCACCTGGCGGATAAGGTCAATGGACTGGTAAATCTCCCGTATACGAACCAGGCTCCTGGCATAGGAGTCTCCGTCCTTTTCCACAACAGGCTCAAAGTCCAGATCTCCATAGGCTGCGTAGCGGAGCCTTCGCATATCCTGGGCAATGCCGCTGGCACGCATAAAGGGCCCTACCGCGCCTAGATCCAGGGCATCCTTTGGAGACAATACGCCAACGCCTACCAGGCGGTGCTTAACCGATGCATCCTTAATAAAAACATCCAGCACGGTTTTAAGCTCCTTGCCCAAATTCTTTAACCTGTCCACAATGGCCTTGAGGGTATCACCGTCAATATCCCGCCGAACTCCGCCGATTTTACAGACGGAAAAAATAACCCGGCCTCCCGTGGTATGCTCGAAAATGTCCAGAATGGTTTCCCGAAGCTTCCAGGTGTGCATAAAAAGGCTTTCAAAGCCAAAGCCGTCGGCAAGGAGCCCCAGCCACAAAAGATGGCTGTGGATGCGGGACAGCTCGGACCAGAGGGTTCGAAGGTATTTGGCCCTGTCGGGAACCGAGAGATCCATAATGGTTTCCACAGCCTGACAATAGCCCATGCCGTGCATAAAGCTGCATATGCCGCAAATGCGCTCCGCCACATAAACGTATTCGGTAAATTCCTTTTTTTCCACCAGCTTTTCCAGGCCTCTGTGTACAAAGCCGATGGAAGGTATAGCCTCCACAACCTTTTCATCCTCCAGAACCAGATCCAGATGGATGGGCTCGGGCAGTACGGGGTGCTGGGGCCCGAAGGGGACAATGGTGCGTTTTGACATCCTACTTTTCCTCCCCTTTGCCATTTTGAGGATTAAAGGGTGTCTTTTGAGACAAACGGTAGAGGCTGCCCTCGTAATCCACGGCGATATTTTCAATTTTGACGCCAAAGAGATCCTTCATTTCGTTCTCATAGAGAAAAGCCGGAAAATACAGGCTGCTGATGCTTTCCAGCGTCTCTTCCTCCGCCAGTTGTATTCTTAAATTGACAAAATCATAGTCTCTGTCAAAGGAATAGGTTAATTCAAAGCCTTCCTTATGGGTACAGCTTATCTGTACCAGGCGGTAACCTCCCTCCTTCAGGGCGGCGACCTCCTTTTTAAGATCGGCGGTATTTATTTGGGTAATTTCTTGCTTTTGGGCCATATTCGATTCCTCCCTGCAGGCCTTTTTACATACCTTCAATCCGGTGGTTTTTGGCACGCCTGAGACTGTTTTTTTTACGTTCCTTCATTTTCCGGTGCTTTTCATCCAGAAGGGCCACCGCCTTGACCACACCGTCAATAATGGCCTCGGGACGGGCGGCGCAGCCGGGTACGTAAATGTCCACGGGAAGAACCTTATCCACGCCTCCCAGAACATTGTAGCATTCGGCAAAAATACCTCCGGAGGTGGCACATATGCCCACGGCCACCACTACCTTGGGATGGGGCATCTGATTGTACAGCTGCCAGACCACATCCTTATTCTGGGCATTTACGGAGCCGGTTATTAAAAGAATATCCGCGTGCTTGGGATTGCCTGTATTAATAACGCCGAAGCGCTCCACATCATAGAGCGGGGTCAGGCAGGCCAGCACCTCTATATCGCAGCCATTGCAGCTGGTACCGTCGTAATGAAGTATCCAGGGTGATTTATTCATAAATGCCATGTGACGTACCCCCTATTTTATGATATACAGAACTAGCAGGTTAACAAAGCCCAGCACCGCCGCAATGAGCCAGGATGCCTTAAGCATCAGCTGCCATTTGGCTCTTGCAAAGGCATTGTCAATAAGTATTTCAAAAAAGTAGAGTAGGATGCAGGCGCCCAGAGCCAGCACCTTGCTACCGGGCCAGCTCCAGGAGAAGAACAGGTAAACAAAGCCCAAGAGAAACACATTCTCATACCAGTGGGATATTTCTATAAGTGCCAGCATTCCGCCGGAGAACTCTGTTGTGAGCCCTTTGACAATTTCCTGATGCCCGTGGTGGGACATACTGAGATCAAAGGGTGATTTGCGAAGCTTGATGGTCAGGATATAGGTAAAGCCCAAAAATATTCCAGGGAGATAAAGCAGGACAGGCTGGGGTGAATTCAGAATATCCTTTACCATAAAGCTTCCGGTTACCTTGTAAAGACCTACCGCATAGAGAAGAACCATAGGCTCATAGGCCATCATCTGAACCAGCTCCCGCATGGCGCCGATGCTGCTGTAAGGCGAATTGGCCGCAAAGGCTCCCAGCACCAGAAAGATGGAGGCCAGTGTCAGGGCGAAAATAACCAGCAGGATATCGCCGCCGGAGAAAAACAGGCTTCCGGTGAAAATAATAAGAAGAAAAAAGATAACGATGAAAAAATCCTGTGCATAGTTAACAGCTGTTATTTCCTTTGAAAAGAGCTTAAGTACATCGTAAAAGGGCTGAAGCAGAGGTGGGCCCTGCCTGCCCTGCATTCTGGCGGTTACTCTTCGGTCCATTCCCGCCAGCAGCCCTCCTGCGAGAGGCCCTATAAAGATATACATCAAAATGCCCAAAACACTGCCGCTCATCTTATAACACCCCTCCCAGAACAAGTATGAACATCAGCGCCATAGTGGCACCGGACACAATACCTGCGCTCATTGTTATTTTCTTTTCACTAAACAGGCTTTCCATATACCAGTTGGCAAGATAAGCCTGTTTTGCGCTGCCGAAGGAATCCACAAAATGGCGGTTATCGCCGGTATTTATACCTGCCATATAGGAGCTTACAATTTTCTCGCCCTTCCGGTGAACAAAAAAGTACAAGCCCACAGGCACAAGTACAACAAGGCCCAGCATGAGAAGTATTATCTTTACATCCCCCTCGCCGATAATGGTGAGGTTGTGAAGGCCGTACAGACCTTCGAGATAAGGCTCCACAATGCTTGTGGTTATTAAGGGAAACATAAAGCACAGCAATACGGTTAAAACGGAATGGGATCCAAGTGAAATCCATTCATCCGTCGTAAGCCCGCTGGAAACCTTTTCTCCCTTGTTCAATACGGCAACGATTTTGCCCATCCACTTGGTCCAGTAAAAAAGCGTTGCGGCACTTCCGAACACAAGAAGCATGACAATGAGTAAATTATCTGAGTCAATAAAGGATTTAAGCGCCGCCCATTTGGATATAAGTACTCCAAAAGGCGCCAGGAACATACCCGCAATTCCCACGGTCATCATAAGCGCAACCTCGGGAAGCTTAATGATAAGGCCATGCATATCCTCTATGTCCCGGCTGCCCAGCTTGTGCTCCACGGTACCCACGGAAAGAAAGAGAAGGGATTTGGATACGGCATGAAAGATAACCAGGAGGATCCCCGCCCACATGGACTCATAGGTGCCAATACCGCCGCAGGCTACAATGAGCCCCAAATTGGCAATGGTGGAATAGGCCAGCACCTTTTTTCCGTCGGAAGGCGTTATGGCCATAAGTGAGGCTGCCAGAAAGGTGATTCCCCCTACCAGCGACACCATAACACCCGTAGGATTTCCGTGGAGAAGGGGGGATAATCTTAAAATGAGAAAGACACCGGCTTTAACCATGGTGGAGGAATGGAGAAGCGCCGAAGAAGGGGTAGGGGCTACCATGGCGCCCAGAAGCCAGCCGGAGAAGGGCATTTGAGCGGACTTGGTGAGGCCCGCCAGGGAAAGCAGTAGAACCGGCAATAAAACAGAAGCTGAAGTCCCGCCCATTTTCAGAAAAGAACTGAGCTCCAGAGTATTTAATTTCAAGCCAATATACAAAATAGCATAAGCAAAGCCAACCCCTCCCAGCAAATTGAGCAGGAGGGCTTTAAAGGCATTATTTAAAGCGGTTTTTGTTCCCGTGTAGCCAATAAGCAAAAAGGAGCATACCGTGGTCATCTCCCAGAAGAAATACAGCCAAAGGAGGTTATTGGACAGAAGAAGCCCGAACATGGCGGAGATAAAAATAAAAAGAAGCGCTATAAACCGGGCGGATTTGTCCTTAAGCTCCTTGTGGTGATGGTGGTATTCCTTCATATAGCTGGCTGCATAGACGCAAATAAGGCTCCCCACAATACCTGTTATCAGAATCATTACAAGGGCCAGCCTGTCAATAACAACTGAAGCCCCTACATGAAGCTCATGGGCACGGGTCAGCTCAAACCAGCAAAGAACCGGAACCTGAATAACTTCCAGCAGAATAACAGCGTATTTTTTTGTTTTATAGGCCCATACTGCCAGTATAAGGCTTATAGCAAGCTCTAAGCCAAGCATCCCCTGATTGATGAGGGGGGATTCCATATTCAGGACAAGGCCGTTTTTAAAGTAACGGATTGCAGTATAAATAGATACGGTTGTAATTAAAGCCGCCGAAATTCTGATGAGGGCACCCCTCAGCACCCACTCCCTGGTCAGGAGAATCAGAATTCCAGCCACCAATGGAATGGTTACAAGCAGCAATACCTCTTCCAAGCCGGTCACCTCTGTCATTTATTGTATACACTATACATTACACATTGAGTCGATACCCGTTATTATAGTCCTCTCCCACCTAATATTCAAGCAACTTTTTTAGTTAAAATGACGGAGTTTTTTCCTTATGTTAATAAGGTATAAAGCATTTTGAATTAAGTATAAACAAGGTATAAATTTATCCGCTCCAAGCGTTAAGAAAGCGTTAATATCCATATATTAAAAAAAGAAAGGCTGTCCGAATACGCTTATACGGCACCGGACAACCTTTTGTTCAACAGCAGGTTCAGCTTTTTTTATCTTCCTGCCTGTATTGCTCATATTGCCTTGTAAAATACTCAATTTTGTGGGAAACCTTGTCCAGATGCTTTTGCATCTCCACAATCTGAGCCTCCACGTTCCTTCGGTGCTCAATAAGCATATCGCACCGCTTTTTCAGAGTGGCTCTTCCCTCAGCGCTTAAGTCCACAAAGGCCTTTATCTGTTTTATGGACATACCGGTGTTTTTAAGGCAGCAAATAAGCCCCAGCCACTCCAAATCGTGTTCCGAATAGTGCCGTATACCGCTGTCACTTCGCATGACATGGGACAAAAGCCCTTCCTTTTCATAATAACGCAGGACATGGGGACTTAGACGTGTTTTCTCCGACACTTGACTTATAGAATATCCCATTTTCACCATTCCTTATCATTTTTCAGGGAATAAATAAGTTTTTATTGACTTAAAGTTAACGTTAAGGTTTATGATCCAACTATACTGTTTCACAAAATATTTGTCAAATTGATAGGGAGGTAACGATGAAAGCACTTACCGATAATTATGAACTGTCCAACGGCATAAATATCCCCTGCATCGGCTTTGGCACCTGGCAGGTGCAAAACGGCGATGTGGCGCTTGCCTCGGTGAAGGCCGCACTTCAGTCCGGCTACCGCCATATTGATACCGCGGCAGGCTATGGCAATGAACAAAGCGTCGGGAAGGCCGTAAAGGAAAGCGGTATCCCCCGTGAGGAAATCTTTATAACCAGCAAGCTCCATAACGATATGCACGGGTATGAAAATACCCTTAAGGCCTTTGAAGAAACCATGGCCCGGCTTGATACCAAATATCTGGATCTCTACCTTATTCACTGGCCCAATCCCGCCAAATTCAGAAGCCAATGGCAGGAGGCTAACGCAGGATCCTGGAAGGCTTTTGAAGAGCTGTACCGGGCCGGGCGCATTAAGGCTCTGGGCGTCAGCAATTTCCGCCCTCACCATTTTGAGGTGCTTTTTAAAACCGCTGAAATCAAGCCCATGGTAAACCAAATCCGCCTCTGCCCCGGGGATACCCAGGACGAAGCCGTGGAGTACTGCCGGGATAGAGGCATTCTGCTTGAAGCCTACAGCCCTCTGGGTGTGGGTAAAATTTTTCAGGTTCCCCAGGTTCAGGCTCTGGCTGCCAAATATAACCGCTCCATTGCCCAGATCTGTGTCAGGTGGAGCCTCCAGAGGGGTTATCTTCCCCTTCCCAAGTCCACCACGCCTTCACGAATTTTGGAAAACGCCCAGGTGTTTGATTTTGAGCTTGCTCCGGAGGATGTTAAGCTTCTTGCGGATTTGAAGGGCTGCTGCGGTTATGCCGCCGACCCGGATACCATTACCTGGTAAATTAAGGAGG
>JAEXPO010000435.1 GCA_023446675.1 Bacillota bacterium
GGAGGTTTGGGTAGTGGCCTGCAACCAGGAGGAGCGTATCCGGCGCATTATGGCCCGAAGCGGCCTTAGCCGGGAGGAGGCGGAAAAAAGAATCGGCTCTCAGCTTTCTCAGGAGGACTATCTGGCTCTGTCACACAGGGTGATCTGGAACCAGGGAAGTATGGACAATCTTCGGGAAGAGGTGGCAAGGCTTTACGGCGAAGTCATGAGCATTCAGCCCATGAGCAATCAGCCTTAAAAGGGTACGAAAGCATTCGATGCCTATAGGAGAAAAAGAAATTAAGATAATGAAGTACTAAGAGAATAAGAATCAAGCTAATGAAGTATTAAGAGAAAGAAGGCCCGGGAAGATAACCTCTCCGGACCTTCTTTGCATTTTTAAACATCAACTCTGAATGGGTTAGGAATTAACTCCTGGAGCCCTGGTCTTTTAAGTAATTATCCATGGCATAAACGGATTCACTGCTAATGACATGTTCAATGGCACATGCATCGGTATCTGCAATTGCCGGATTCACCTTTAATACTGCTGTCAGGAATTTTTGAATGACAGTGTGCTTATTGGAGATAAATTCAGCCAGCTTATGACCTTCAGCCGTAAGCACGATTTCCTGATACTTCTCATTCATTATGAGGCCTTTTTCGGACAGTACGGACATAGCGTTGTTTGTACTGGCTTTTGTCACATTCATGCGGGCGGCAATATCGGTCACCCGTGCGCCTTTTCCATCGACGGAGAGTTCATAAACGGCTTCCAGATAGTTTTCCATGGCAAAGGACAATTTTTCCATAGCTTTTCCCTCCTTACTCTTATTGTAAACGCAAACAGAAAAAAAAGAAAGGCTGCATCCAATTGACAAAGTTAGACAAACCTTATATAATACATTCATGAAAGCGAAGTGGTATTAAATAGTACTACTATATTTGAAGCTTGAGGAACAAAAACAGCCTTTAATAAGGCTATACCGGAGGAATGCTGTGAACCTTGTAGAATGCCTGGTGAAAACAGGACTTACAGGACACGAATCGGAGCTGTATATTACCCTTTCCAGAGAAGGAGCTCTTACCGGCTATGAAGCGGCCAAAGCCACAGGCATATCCAGAGCCAACGCCTATCAGGCGCTTGCCGGACTTGTGGCCAAGGGAGCGGCTTACACGGTGGAGGGGAAAGTGCTTCATTACACCGCCGTGCCTGCAGAGGAATATTGTGCCAATGTGGGGCGGTTTATGAAGACGGTACTGGAAAAAATCACACAGGAATGTCCCACAGGAAAGAATTCCTCAGAGCCCTACCTTACCATAAGCGGCTTTACCCATATCCTCAATAAAATGAAAAACATGATAGAAGGCGCTCAGGCCAGGGTCTATGTCTCGCTCTCAGATAAGGAGCTTGCAGGCATACGAGACACTCTGGAAAGCGCAGTAAAAAGAGGATTAAAGGTGGTTGCCATTGTTTCCGGAAAGGCAAGGCCCGAAGGGGTTACCCTATACCCTATGAATAAGGAACCCGGTTCTGTTCGTCTTATTGCCGATTCATCCTATGTGCTGACGGGAACCTTAAGCGGCAGTGAGGAGGATACCTGTCTTTTTTCAAAAAACAAATCTCTGGTGGAGCTGATTAAGGATTCCCTGAAAAACGAGATACGGCTGTCACAGCTGGCATCGGAGGGGACGGATCAGGATTAAGGAATGTCGGATTACCCATAGCGGTTTAAATTCATCAATAGATTAGGAGATGCGCCATGAAAAAAACATTTGTCAGCAAGGAGAAGCTTCAGGAAATCACAAAAACCTTTCCCACGCCCTTTCATTTGTATGACGCCAAGGGAATAACGGAAAATGCCCGGAAGCTCAAGCAAGCCTTTTCCTGGAATAAAGGCTTTAAAGAATATTTTGCTGTGAAGGCAACCCCAACCCCCGCCATACTGTCACTTTTGAAGGAAGAGGGCTGTGGGATGGACTGCTCCTCCTATACGGAGCTGCTGCTCTCTGAAAAAATCGGCTGTACAGGGCCGGATATCATGTTTTCGTCCAATATGACACCTGCCGAGGATTTTATACTGGCTGCCAAGCTCAACGCCACCATTAACCTGGATGATTTTACACACATTGAGTTTTTAGAGAAGGTAGCCGGCCTGCCTGAAACCATAAGCTGCCGGTACAATCCCGGCGGCGACTTTGCCATTAACAACACCATTATGGATACCCCAAGCGAGGCTAAATACGGCTTTACCTTCCAGCAGCTTGTAGAGGGCTTTACCCTTTTAAAGAGCAAGGGCGTAAAGAAGTTCGGCCTTCATGCCTTTTTGGCCAGCAACACCACCACAAACGAGTATTATCCGGCCCTTGCCCGCATTCTTTTTCAAGCGGCCGTAGAGCTTCATGAAAAGACCGGTGCGGATATTGCCTTTATAAATCTTTCAGGCGGTGTTGGCATCCCTTACCGTCCCGAGCAGGAGCCTGCGGATATTCTGGCTATCGGCGAGGGCGTCCGAAAGGCTTATGAGGAGGTCCTTACACCTGCGGGCCTGGGTAATGTGGCCATTTACACCGAGCTGGGCCGATTCATGCTGGCGCCTTACGGGTGCCTTGTGGCAACGGCTATTCACGAGAAGCACATATACAAGGAATACATCGGCCTGGATGCCTGCGCAGCCAATTTAATGCGCCCTGCCATGTACGGCGCTTATCATCACATCACCATTGCCGGCAAGGAGGATTGGCCTTCGGATCATACCTACGATGTGGTTGGCGGACTTTGTGAAAACAACGATAAGTTTGCCGTTAACCGAAGCCTTCCACAAATTGATAAGGGTGATTTAGTCATTATCCATGATACGGGTGCCCACGGCTCTGCCATGGGCTATAATTACAACGGCAAGCTTCGCTCCGCAGAAATTCTCCTGGATGAGGACGGCTCCTTCCGCCTGATTCGCAGAGCCGAAAAGCCGGAGGATTATTTTGCAACTTTGGATTTCTAAGCGAGAGTCCATTAGGCACAGTGGCTTTACCACCCTTTTTCACGGGGTGTAAAGCGTGGTAAAGTGAAGAAAATAAAAAGTAACCGATAAAACACATCCATGGAGGAAAGAATACCTCGTGGGTGTGTTTTTTTTAAAAAGCTATTTGTGAAGGCTATCTGTAAGGTTATTTGCCAACATTTTCAGTTAGGGTAATTTGCCGGGTTTTTGCTGTGGGTTTCTGTAGGTCCTGTGGGTTTACCATGAAACTTGGGTTCATGGGTCTTGACTCTTAAGA
>JAEXPO010000442.1 GCA_023446675.1 Bacillota bacterium
CTGCAAGGGCAAGCGGTACAACCGGGAAACCCTGGATGTCCATTACAAGGGCAGGAACATCACCCAAGTGCTTGAAATGACGGTGGAAGAGGCTATGGGCTTCTTTGAGAATATTCCAAGGATACACCGGAAGCTTGAAACCCTTTACGATGTGGGCTTGGGCTACATTAAGCTGGGACAGCCCGCCACCACCCTGTCAGGGGGAGAGGCTCAGCGGGTTAAGCTGGCTACCGAGTTATCCAAGCGCTCCACGGGCAAGACCATGTATATCCTGGACGAGCCAACCACAGGCCTTCATATGGCCGATGTCCACAAGCTTATCGAAGTGATGCAGAAGCTGGTGGAGAATGGCAACAGCATCGTGGTTATCGAGCATAACCTGGATGTTATAAAAACCGCCGACTACATTATTGATCTTGGTCCTGAAGGCGGTGACAAGGGCGGTAAAATTGTGGCCGCAGGCACCCCGGAAGAGGTGGCTGCAGCCAAAGGCTCCTATACGGGCAAGTTCCTTAAAAAGGCTTTGGAGGCTTACGCTTCCTTGAAATAACCCTTTGCTTCGGCGTCGTCGATGATTTGAGAGACAAACTCCCAGATCTCGGGGGCGCCTTTTTGTATGTGCCCATTGCGGGCGATAACCTGTGCCTTGGTTATACCGTGCTCCCTCCAGGTCCCTCCCTTGTTAACGTAATTTAAAAGGACAGGCTGAATCCGGTCAAGGGCTGCCGCATAACGTGCCTCAAGGGTTTCCATGGCATCAAACTCCTGCCACAGGCTGTGGAATTCCCGAGCCTGATCCGCAGGGAGCATGCCGAACAGGCGTTTTGCCGCGGCTTCCTCACGCTCCAGCTTGTCCAAATTTCCCTTGACGTCGTAGCAGAAGGTATCTCCTGCGTCAATTTCCACAAGGTCATGAAGGATGCACATTTTCATAACCTTCAGAAGGTCGAAGTTTTTTTCTATGGCGTGCTCGGAGAGCAAAAAGGCCATGAGAGCAAGATGCCAGGAATGCTCCGCATCGTTTTCACGGCGGGTGCCGTCGTGGATCTTTGTTTGACGAAAAATATTCTTTACCTTATCGACCTCAATAATGAATTCTATTTGCCTGTGTAGTCTGTCTGAAATCATGACATATGCCTCCTTAGCCGGATTCCGCCGCAAAACCCGATTATCAGAATAGAATTAGCCGCTTAAATTAAGAATAGAAGATAATTTTCTTAGCTTTTTAAGTGGAATCAGGTATTTATTCCGATTATAACTTTATTCCTGTTATATAGCAAAGATAAGGGGCTTGTCAACACCGTGGGAGGCCTAAAAAAGCATAAAAAAAAGGCCAAACCACCGGGGGGTTAAATTAGTCTGGCCCAAACAATCTTTTAATTGCTGCATACATATAATATAATATTCACCAGGTACCGTAAAGAATGCCTTAAAATCAAAAAAAATTATATGTGGGGCTCGTCTTGAAATACTTTATATAAGCGCTTTTCAAAGGTTGAGGTGAAAAAGCGGCCATGGGATATTAAGATAGATTTGGCACGAGTATTGCCCAATTGCGGGGTATGGGGACATCAGTACGGAACCTGGGCCTCTCTTTAATTGGGCTGCGGTCAAAGCCCGCTTTAGATTAGAGCAAAAGAAATGGGGATACATCAAATGGATGAGAACTTAAGAGAACGGCTAAAGGACGCCAAGCGCATTGTTGTAAAGGTAGGAACCTCCACTCTTACCCATGATAACGGTAAAATGAACCTGGTATGCATGGATCGATTGGCCCTGTCCCTTTCGGAGCTGATGAACGAGGACAGGGAGCTGATTCTGGTTTCCTCCGGCGCCATCGGCGTAGGTATGGGAAAGTTTAATTTCAGAAGGCGCCCCCTGGGTATGGGCATGAAGCAGGCCCTGGCCGCAGTGGGACAGTGCGAGCTTATGAATATCTATAGCCGGCTTTTTTCAGCCTATAATCATATGGTTGCCCAGATATTGCTTACAAAGACCGATGTGGATGACGATACCAAGCGCAAGAACGTCATGAATACCTTTAAAAGCCTTTTAGAGTTTGGTGTGCTTCCCATAGTCAATGAAAACGATTCCGTCTCCGTAGACGAAATTAAAACCCTTACAGCCTTTGGCGATAACGATACCCTGTCGGCGGTGGTGGCCAAGCTTGTTTCTGCGGATCTGCTGGTTATCCTGTCGGACATTGATGGACTGTATGATTCCAATCCCAAGGAGAACAGGGACTGCCATTTAATTTCTACCGTGGAGGCCCTTGACGACACCATTCTTAAGTATGCAGGAGGATCGGGAACCAGCCGGGGAACGGGAGGCATGGTGACAAAGCTTAACGCCGCACGCATTGCAACTCAGGCGGGAGCGGATCTTGTCATTGCCAACGGCAAGGATCCCATGATTCTATTAGATATACTCTCAGGTAAGGAAATAGGGACATTGTTTGCCAGACAGACGGCTTTGGAACGTTAGAAGGACCGCGGTTTCTTATAAGAGTCCGCTTATAAAGCAGAAACACAGGCTCAAGCTAATGGGATAGATTTTCAATAGCTTGAGCCTGTGTTTTATGTGGAAAAAACAGCAGCTATTTCAAAAGTCTTTCATAAGTGAATTTTCCCATGGAGCCTTTCATTAAAATTGCGGCAAGGGCTGCGATAATGACGCCAACTCCTAAAAGAAGCCAGGCATTAACCAGGAGG
>JAEXPO010000589.1 GCA_023446675.1 Bacillota bacterium
CCGTTAAGGGTGACGACATAGCTCTTGCCTTCGATGCTTAATTGCGTTAATTTTGAGGCGTTTCCAGGCTCATAGGTATTGCCCCCCCGGTGAACGAGAGCGGCATGGGGCGATAAAAATAATCCGGTTCCACCCGGACCTCTGGTTCGGATGGAATCGGACTGGATCCCTATTTTAACGCATTGCGGAGAAATAGCTTCAAACGGGTTTACCGTCCCGGCAATTCCGGACATATATAGTTCCATCCCTTTCTTCAATACATTCCATGATATTCGGAGGCTCATAGGGGTGTTACGGGAAATCCCCCAAGGGAAAAACCACGTTGGGAGAGGCAGTGACATATGAGCCAAGAGCACCATTTACAGGGTCTTTGGGTCATACGACAATTTTTTCTATGGGTCATAACCAAATGCGACATAAAAAGAAAGAAAGCCTGTTTACAATAAAAATAACTCAGGGCTTATTCCTGTTGCCTGCATATTTTATGAGGACGGTAAATATAAGTTTATATGGAACACTTGGATTCCTCTGGAATGAAGGGAGAAAAAGCGGTGGTTGTCTATGCGGATCTCTTATTTATGGAAAATCTGCTTGCCAATTGCTTTATTCTGAAGCTGACGGGCGTTTTGTCGGGGACGTCGCCAAAGCTGTGGCGGCTGCTCCTGTCCGGTGCCTTTGGTGCCCTTTATGCCGTTTGTGCCGTCATCTTTCAGGAGAGTGCCTTATTAACCTCACCGGTTTTAAAACTGGCAATTTCGGTAGTAATGGCAGCCCTGGCTTACACGCCCCGTACCCTTACAGGATTTGCCAGAAGGTGGGGGATGATGCTCCTGTCGGCCTTTTTACTGGCGGGCGGCACCTACGCAGTGGCCGTCATGCTGGGAGAGGGAGCAATAGCCTACGGAGGCTTTATGGTTTTAAGTCCGGGCAGTGCCCTCAAGGCCTTTATGGTTGCCGCTCTGGCATGCATCCTTCTGGCCAGGCCTATTGGCAGGGTGCTCTCAGGGAAAGAGCTTCGGGAGGGAAGCATTGTTTCGGTGGTGCTTCATTTAGGCAATAAAACAGCAAGGTTCAACGCCCTGGTGGATACAGGCAATTCCCTTACTGATCCCCTCACCGGCTATCCGGTGATTGTTGTGGAGGCCGAATCCCTGAAGGAGATTCTACCCCAGCCCATTTATGAATCGGTTGCCAGCAACAATATTGAAAAGGTGGCCCAATGCCTGGTCCCGGACAGCGAAAACGGTTTTTCAAAAAGGGTTCATCTTATTCCCTACAAATCCATAGGCAGGGAAAACGGAATGCTCACCGGCTTTCGCCCTGACAATATCCGGGTTTGCAAAGGAAAAAACGGAGGCAGGGACATTAAAGATGTGATTATCGGAGTATGCGGCATTAAGCTGTCCGACAGCTCCAAATACACGGCTCTGCTGGGGCCGTCCATGATGGCCGGAAGCGCTTGACAGGCTTGGAAGGCAGAATGTATCGGAAAGGAATGAGACGGATTATGTTTGAAAAGGTGTTCGGATTTATTATTACACTGGTGAAAAGCCCGGAGGAAGGCTCCAATGAGATCTTTTATATCGGCGGAAACGACGTATTGCCGCCGCCACTGCAGGCCGAGGAGGAGGCTGTTCTGCTCAACAACCTGGAAAATGGGGATCTGTCCGTAAAAAGAGTACTTATTGAAAGAAATCTTCGCTTGGTGGTTTATATAGCCCGAAAGTTTGAAAATACCGGGGTTGATATTGAGGATCTAACCTCCATTGGCACCATAGGCCTCATAAAGGCCATCAATACCTACAATCCGGGAAGGAACATAAAGCTTGCCACCTACGCTTCGAGATGCATCGAAAATGAAATACTTATGTATTTAAGAAAAAACAGCCGATCCCGCTCGGAGGTATCCTATGAGGAGCCTCTTAATGTGGACTGGGACGGCAACGAGCTTTTGCTTTCGGATATTCTGGGTACCGACAGCGATATTATTCAACGTAATCTGGAAGAGGAAACCGATAAAAAGCTTTTAATCAGTGCCATGAGTAAATTAAGCGGCAGAGAAAAGCGCATTATGGAGCTTCGGTTCGGACTTAATAATCATCTTGAGAAAACGCAAAAGGAAGTGGCCGATATGCTGGGCATTTCCCAGTCCTATATTTCCCGGCTGGAAAAACGTATTCTTGGAAGATTAAAGCGTGAAATTTGCAGGCTGCTGTAAGCCGTAAGCCTGATTTGAACGGATGTGCCGGAATAAAATGGAAGAACTCCCTGATCCGCTTAAATTGCCGAACTTAGCATGTCAAGGCTTTTTTAAAATATTTTGACCTTTAAAAACGGAATAAAACACACCATCCAAGACAAGAATGTAACTAGATTTTATGGTTCACTTGTGCGATGAAGATGTGAGAGAGGTGTGTTGATTTATGATGAATAAGGTTGAAATATGCGGTGTCAATACATCAAAACTACCTTTGCTTTCCAGCAGTAAAATGGATGAGCTTTTTAAAAAAATAAAGAAAGGAGACAAGGCAGCCAGAGAAGAATTTATTCAGGGAAATCTAAGACTTGTATTGAGTATTATACAGCGGTTCGGCAACCGGGGTGAAAATGCGGACGACCTTTTTCAGGTTGGCTGCATCGGCCTTATAAAGGCCATTGACAATTTTGATGTAACGCAAAATGTAAAATTTTCCACCTATGCGGTGCCAATGATTATTGGTGAAATACGCCGGTATTTGAGGGACAATAACCCTATCCGGGTAAGCCGCTCCCTTAAGGATACGGCCTATAAGGCGCTTCAGGCCCGCGATAAGCTGGTGGGCAAGGAATCCAAGGAGCCCAGTGTCAATGATATTGCCAAAGAACTGGGAATATCCAAGGAAGATGTGGTTATGGCTCTGGATGCTATCCAGGAACCCATTTCACTTTTTGAATCCGTATACCACGACGGCGGCGACGCCATCTATGTTATGGATCAGGTGAAGGATGACAAAAACAGTGACGAAAAATGGCTTGAAAGTATTTCCATTAATGAAGCCATGAGCAAGCTCAGCGACAGGGAGCAGAAGATTGTAGATCTTCGTTTTTTCCAGGGGAGAACACAAATGGAGGTAGCCGAGGAAATAGGTATTTCTCAGGCTCAGGTATCCCGCCTGGAGAAGTCGGCGCTGAAGCATATGCAAAAGTATGTCTGATAAAATAAGCAGGCTTTAAGTCTTGTAAACTGAAATTTCTTAAATGTTCTATTTCAGGCAATGACATTACTCCTTCGCAAAAAGCGGGGATGCAGAATAGAAGCCGGTTCTTAAGGGGACCGGCTTTTTGCTGTGAAAGGCCTTATATAAATAAATGCCGCACCAGAGGAAAGCATACGGTTTCTTCCTGCATTCACTTGCCTTTAGGATAGTTTTTCGTTCAAGGATATGTTAGTATGAATTAAAGATGATAAAACGAGGTAGAACACAATGAAATGCCCATATTGTACCTGTCAGGAAGATAAGGTTATCGACTCCAGACCCACGGATGAAGGCGCAACCATCAGGAGGCGAAGGGAGTGCCTGAGCTGCCATAAACGGTACACTACCTATGAAAAAGTAGAAAATCTTCCTATTATGGTAGTGAAAAAAGACGGTACACGACAGGTCTATGATCGGGATAAAATACGCAAGGGTATTTTAAGAGCCTGTGAAAAACGCTCTGTCTCCATGAGCCAGATTGAAACGATTCTTGACAGCATCGAATTTCAGATAAGCAACTCACTTGAAAGAGAAATTCCCACACATATTATAGGTGAACTGGTTATGGACAAGCTCAAGGAGCTGGATGAGGTTGCTTATGTTCGGTTTGCGTCCGTCTATCGCCAATTCAAGGACATCAATACCTTTATGAATGAGCTTAATAAGCTATTAAAAGAGAAATAAAACTCTTTATCAGTGATAGATACATATGGAACGGTTTACAAGCTAATTACCGCAGCATTTAACCCTGAAGTCCTGCGTAGTTGAGACGGACCGCCAATGGCTCCTGTCTGTATACTCCCCAGGAGTTCATGAGGGATGGGCTCTGGTAAGGGAAATTATTTATTGGGCCAATCCGGAACTAGGAGAGATGTCATTGAGCAAAATGGATATGAAGAAGATAAATGAGATTATTAAAGGTACGTTGGCAGTCATTGAAGACAGCAAAGGTGCCATTTTTGACATAGCTGAAAACGCACGGCGCGAGGTTGCTTACCTTAAAGATGAAATAGGCACCCTTCAGTTTGATGTTGCCCAGATCATCTCCCAGTCTGAGGATTTGGAAAAAAGGCTTGCTCGAAGCAGGCACAAGCTTGCCATAATCAGCAAGGAGTATGGCAAGTATTCGGAAAAGGAAATGCAGGCTGCCTATCAGGAGGCCAATCAAATGCTGGTGGATTTGGAGGTTGCCAGAGAAAGGGAGCGGCAGACCATTATTCGCCGCAATGAAACGGAACGAAAGCTAAAATGGGCCTCTGAAACGGTAGGGAAAGCTGAGAGGCTGGTTGCACGGGTTGGAACGGTCTTTGACTATTTGTCCAACGATCTTCAAAAGCTGGACAATCATCTGGAGGGTGCGGAGAACAAAAAAAACCTCGCCATACAAATCATTCGTACACAGGAAGACGAAAGAAGGAGAATTGCCCGCGAAATGCATGACGGTCCGGCCCAGGCAATGACCAATGTGGTGCTCAAGGCAGAGGTTTGTGAAAGATTGGCAGAGGTTGATATTCAAAAAGCCAAGCTTGAGCTGATCGGTCTGAAGTCCATCGTCAGAGCATGCCTCAAGGATGTACGCCGCATTATATATGATTTGCGGCCAATGTCCATTGATGACCTGGGTCTTCGTCCTACTCTATCGAAATATGTCGAATCCTTTGGGATAGAGTCGAATTTTCAGATAGAATTGAAAATTATCGGAGATGATGGTAGGATAAAGGATAGGAATATCATTATTGCCATTTTCAGAGTGGTTCAGGAAAGCTTGAATAACATTCGAAAGCATGCCCAGGCAAATTCCGTTTTTATTCTGATGGAGTGTTCCAATTCAGGAATCAATCTCAGGATAAAGGATGACGGTAAGGGGTTTGATATAAAATGTCTTGAACGCAGAGGCATCAATGATACCGACCGGCTTGGAATCTATGGTATGAAAGAGAGAGTGGAGCTGTTGGAAGGCAAGTTTTCAATCGATTCTGTTCAAGGAAAAGGAACGACTGTAAAGGTTTATCTGCCATACTCGATTCAGGAGGGCATAAGCAATGAGTAGAATCCGGGTAATGCTGGTAGAAGATCATTCAATGATACGCGATGGCCTGAAACAGCTATTGGAGCTGGAGCCCGATATTGATGTCTGTGCAGGTGTTTCAGACGGAAGCCTGGCTATTCAGTATTATTCCGATGTGAAACCCGATGTGGTATTGATGGATATCAATATGCCCAGGGTTAATGGCCTGGAAGCGCTGGAACGCATACGGAAAATGGATTCATCATCAAAAATCATTATGCTTACCATTCATCAGGACAGAGAATACC
>JAEXPO010000594.1 GCA_023446675.1 Bacillota bacterium
ATAAAGGCTGTGTCTGCCCATACCAAAGAAACCTTTTTTATTACGGGTTGGATGCCGGTGAAGGATTACAAGTACTTCAGCAAGGAAATGGAACCGCTGGAGGGCATCCTCTTTACAGGAGAGGATCCGGAGGACGTTAAAACTTCCAATCCTCCCACCATTCTTCACAATAAAAAGTTTTTCAAGCCCTTTGAAAGCCTTCTTACCATGTATGGGCTGCCTGTGGTGAAGGAATTTGATCCTACTATCCTGTTAACTATTACCTTTGTCTTTATGTTTGGCTTTATGTTCGGCGACGTGGGACAGGGCCTTCTAATTGCTCTGACAGGTCTTTATCTGTTTGCCGTAAAGAAGATTCAATTTGGCGGTATCGGCCTTTACGTCGGATTGTCGTCAACGTTTTTCGGTTTTGTCTACGGAAGCGTCTTCGGCAGTGAAGAAATTTTGCCGCCCTTATGGAAAGCACCTCTTCATGGCAAGGACAGTATCAACAGCATTCTCCTGTTTTCTTTAGGCTATGGCGTAGTGATAATTATTGTCACAATCATCGCAAGCATGATAAACAGCTTCAAAATGAGAAAATGGGGCAGGCTGCTGTTTGACAAAAACGGCCTTGCCGGCTTAATGTTTTATGGCGGCGGAGCAGTGTGTGTACTGCTTTCCCTTCTGAGCGGGCAAATTGTATTTACTGAAATTGCTCTTGTTGTCGTGGTCATTTTACCGGCAATCATGATCTTTTTTAAAGAACCGCTGGAAAACATTATTAAAAGAAAAAAGGAAATTTTGCCTCACGAAAAAGGCATGTACCTTGTGGAAGCCAGCTTTGAGCTTTTTGAGACGGTGCTGAGCTTTATGAGCAATACGGTGTCTTTTGTTCGGGTAGGCGCTTTTGTTTTAAGCCATGCCGGCCTTTCACTGGCCGTATGGTCTCTCTATGGCATGATGCAGGGCTTTGGGGGCATAGTGGTGGTTATTATAGGTAATGCTTTAACCATTGGCCTTGAAGGTCTCATTGTTGCTATTCAGTGCATGCGTCTTGAATACTATGAGATATTCGGACGTTTCTATGTTGGTGAAGGCTACGATTTCAAACCTGTCACCGTTACGGAAGATTAAGCTTGCCGGAGGCTTTTAATAAGTCTTTTGGAGGGCTTTCTCATAAATATCTTATTTACAGTAAACACTAATTTTGACAACAAAACAGAGAACATGGAGGTTTTTAACTATGGAATTCTTACTGGTTATTGCACTGGCACTTGTTATGAGCGCGGTTGGCCTTGCCGTCGTCTGCCTGAACAGAAAAATCAGCGGAAAAAATGCAAAAAAATTATTGGGCATGAACATTACCGCAATGCTTGGTGTCATAATCGCCGCAACGGTTTTCGTTATCGGAGGCGGTGTCACCGCATTTGCAGCTGAAGCAACCGGTGCGGTTGATCCCTCTGCCGGGCTTAGATACATTGCAGCAGCTCTTTCTATTGGTATCTCCGCTATCGGTTCCGGTATTGCCGTTTCCGGTACAGGTGCCGCTGCTTTGGGTGCATTGAGCGAGGATCCCAAAATCTTCGGTAAGGCTTTCGTATTTGTAGGTCTTGCGGAAGGTATTGCCATTTACGGACTTATTGTATCCATGCTTATTCTGAACGCATAATAAGTGTTAAGTTTGAAAGGAAAGGCAGGTCCTTTGTTTCGAACGAAAATTGTGCCTAAGTACCTTATGGTTGATAATCGTCAATAAAAAACAAGTTTTTTCATCGGCGTCTCTTATCCATTGGGTTGCGGGCAAGCCCGCGTTAGAAAGGGATGGAACTAAAATGAGAATGTTTCTCATCAGTGACAATGTGGATACGAAAGCAGGCATGCGCCTGGCAGGCATTGACGGTGTTGTCGTCCATGAGCGCCGGGAGGTTTTGGATGCGATTCGAGCCGCATTGGATGACAGCTCCATTGGTGTTGTGCTCATAACCGAGGTTTTGGCTGAATTGATTCCGGATGTGTTGTCAAATATCAAGCTGAATAATTTGAGGCCTCTCGTTGTGGAAATACCTGACCGGCATGGCACACGGCGTCCGCCCGATTACATCATGCGCTATGTAAATGAGGCTATCGGCCTCAAGGTGTAGTTGAGCCTGTTTTCAAAATCGGAAGTATCGGGTATAAATCGGTATTTCTGTGAAAAGCCCAAAGGGACGGCCGGGAAAGGATTGAACTTTCTATGAGTAATTTAAATGAGAAGCTTGCAAGATTTCAGAGTACGGTTTTGAGGGAAGCCTCAATCCGCAAGGATGAAATTGTCAGCAAAGCCATAGAGGATCGGAAGACTCTGCTGGCCGATTCGGAAATCCAGTATTTAAAGCAGGCCTATGAATCCATACAGGACGCCGTGCGTAAGATTGACAAGGAAATCAATGAAGAGGTCTCAAAAGCCATTGTTGAAAGTAAGCAGGCCTTGTTTAACCGAAGAGACGAAATACTGGACTCGGTTTTTGGTAATGTACGCCAGGTACTGCTTAAGTTCCGCACCCGGGACGAGTACAAGCCGCTTTTTCAAAGCCTTGTCAAAGATGGTTTGGAAGAGGTGGGTAACGGCAGCAGGCTTATCGTCTATGTGGATGAAGAGGATCGTGAGCTTGCGGAGAAAATACAGGCCGAATCAGGTTCTTCGGTTTCCGTAGCCTTAAGCGACGACACACTTTATGGTGGCTGCCGCGTAGTGAACAGGGACGTGGGCGTTATGAGCGATAAATCCTTTGTGAGCCGGTTTAACAGGGAGAGAGTCGATTTCCTGGAAACCTATCAGCTAAGCATCGAATAGGATCGAAGTATCACAACCTGTTTATTAAATGGAATGAATCCCAAAATGAAGTCTGAAGGTGGAAAAAATGGGAGAAAAAACTGCTCAAGCATATATTCACGGCATTAACGGGCCCGTCGTAAAGGTACGGGGCGAGCTGGCCTTCAAAATGCTCGAAATGGTATTGGTAGGCGAGGAAAAGCTTATCGGCGAAGTCATCCGTGTTCTTGAAAACGAGACCATTGTTCAGGTCTATGAGAATACCACGGGACTGAAGCCGGGAGAGCCCGTCCTGTCCACAGGAAAGCCCCTGACCATTAAATTGGGACCGGGCATCCTCAATAACATCTTTGACGGTATCGAGCGGCCTTTGTCACGCATTGCCCGGCAATCCGGCGCTTTTATCCAGAGAGGCACGCTTATGGACAACCTGGATCTGGACAAGATCTGGGAGGTCAAGGTGCTGGTTCGTCCCGGCGACAAGGTTTTTCCGGGAATGGTAATTGCGGAAGTAAAGGAAACGGATTCGGTACTGCACCGGGTCATGGTACCTCCCGATGTGGAGGGTGAAGTGACGGAAGCTGCCAACAACGGCTCCTACACTTTGAATAAAACTTTAGCGAGGGTTAGCGACGGGAAGGCCATACATAACCTGACCATGGTTCAGGAATGGCCGGTTCGTGAAGCAAGACCCTACAAGCAAAGAAAACCCTTAAGCGAACCGCTGGTAACGGGCCAGAGAGTTATCGACACTCTTTTTCCCATCGCCAAGGGCGGAACTGCCGCCATACCGGGAGGCTTCGGTACGGGTAAAACACTGACCCAGCATCAGCTGGCCAAATGGTCCAACGCCGACATCATTGTTTATATCGGCTGCGGCGAGCGCGGAAACGAAATCACCGAGGTTCTGGAGGACTTCCCCAAGCTCATTGACCCTAAAAGCGGAAGAGCCCTTATGGACAGAACCGTACTC
>JAEXPO010000651.1 GCA_023446675.1 Bacillota bacterium
GTCCACATAAGAGGAGTCCAGGGACGGAAGCGAAAGGTAGGCGGCTCTCCCCTCCTCCAGAATTTCTCCGGTAAACAGATGCTCCGGCTTTGTCTGGTTGGTGCCGCTTGATGTGCTGTAGGGCTCAGGGTAAAGCATTACCGTACTTTTTGAGCCTGCTGGCGTTTCCATTTCAAAGGACATGGGCCCCGTAGTTTTTATGGTGAGGCGATCAAGCTTGAGCTTGTCTCTTTTGTCATCATAGCGGAGAATGCGCGAATCCATCAACGTTTTTACGTATTCATCAACAGCGGTTCCGTTAACGGTGACAAGCTTGCTTCCGGGCTTTACACCGTAATCCTCCAGGGATTTATTTGAAACAACACTTTTCTTATCGGCATAATAATTCCCCTCTATGTACTTAAAAGAAACCGGAACGTAGTAAGTGTCTTCATCCTTAACCACCGTGCTCCAATAGGAATACATCTTTTCCACATCTTCGCTTCCAAATACTTGCCCCCAGGGTGTGAGTCCTTCATACAGATCCTTATATAAGTTGAGGTAGGAGCTGGGAGGTATAATACCCGTATGCCCGTTTTGCAGGCGGGTTAAAATGGTACTTAAGGTATTGTAATAGGCCAAATCATCGGTTGTGTCCCGAATCATTGCCTCAAAGGTGGCTTTCTGGCCCCGCCAGCTGTAATTGAGCATGCGCTCCTTTACCTCAAAATACGGAAAGGCTTTGTCCAGCATGCTCCACAGGTACTCAAAATCCTCCAGCTTCTGCTGGGAGGTAAGAGGAAAGGAAGCCCGGGTGTTTCTTACTTCGAAGGCAACAGTCCGGTCCCAAAGCCTGAAATAGGTAAAGCCGGCAGCGATAACCAATAACACGGCGATAACGGAAAGCACAACCGGAAGCCTGCGGGATTTTCGCCTGCGTATCTGATTGTACCTTTTTAGTTTTGTTCGTTTCATGATTTTCCATTCTCCTAAAAAATAAATTCAAGCCCTGGGGTCAAGGCGACATCAGGTTGTCTATGACAAGGTTTATGCTGTAATTGCCATAGGCCAGTATTTCATCTAACAGGCTGCTTAAGCTTTCTTGATCCCTTTCCCGGATCTTAAGCCAATAGCAGCCCGAGCCGCTGATTCGAAAGGCTTCAGAAATATTTCCCCTGCTTTTGACAAATTCTCTGAAGGCTCCGTGATTTTCCGTTTTCATAATAACGGTAACCAGCGCAGTTATGGGTCTGTCCAGCTTTTTGTAATCCAAATCCACAGTATAGGACCGGATAACTCCGGCCTCCTCGAGCCTGCGAATTCTTGCGCCTACAGCCTGGCCTGTCAGATAAACCTTTTCTCCGATTTCCTTCCAAGTAAGACGGCTGTTTTCCTTAAGTATCTGAATAATCCGGTGATCCACTTCATCCAACATAGGAAGCCATCCGGATTTCACCGCAGATACCCATGCAGTGAAATCAATCCTTTCATTAAGTAAGTGATCCCGCCAAAAGACATTCGCCAGGGCATGTGCCTGGTTTTTAGGCAGGTTTATAATAAAGTATATCAGATTATGGATGCAGGATCCCAATTATTTCTTTATTAATTTTATGCTGCAGGCCTTTCATACCAGGGGCTCTGGGTAACTGCACCCGTTTTACCCCTTAAGGAGTGGTTTTGAATGAAAATTCAACTTTTAAGACATGCCTCCCACGTGATTGAAATCGGAGGTATAAGGTTTTTAGTCGACCCCATGCTGGCTCCCCTGGGAAGCTACCCTGCTATAAAAACCTTTGGCAACAGGCTTCCTAATCCTATGGTTCCTCTGCCCTCCATCGTTTCCGATGAGAAAAAGCTGCCGGAATTTTTTAAAACGATTCATGCTGTCCTTTTGACCCATCTCCATTTCGACCATTTTGACAAAACTGCCATGGCGGCTCTGCCCAAAAGCCTGCCCATTCTTTGTCAGGAGGGTGACGAAGGACGTTTGCGGGAGGCGGGCTTTTCAGAAGTTCTCCCCATATCCCATAGTCTCCATTTCAAGGGTATTGAAATAACCCGTACCGACGGGCGGCACGGCCGGGGTCCGACCGGTAAACGTATGGGTCATGTATCGGGCTATATTCTTAAAGCCAGGGAGGAGCCCTCCCTGTATATCACCGGCGATACCATCTGGTGCAAGCCGGTTAAGGAGGCCCTTGACAAATACTCTCCCCAGATCATTGTGGCTTATACCGGCGCCGCCCGCTTCATGTGGAGCTTTCCCATTACCATGACGGCGGGAGATGTGCTGCGTGTTTTAAAAAGAGCAAAAAACGCCTCAGTTGTGGCCGTGCATATGGAAGCGGTGAATCACTGCTCCCTTACACGGGAAAAACTGAGGCGCAAGGTTGAAAAAGAGGGGGCTTCCTCCCGGATTTTTATTCCCGGGGATGGGCAAGCACTTGAGCTTTAGTCACCGTAAGCCTTGGTGTAAATTGCCTTAAGCTCGGAGACCAGGGGAAGCCTGGGGTTGGCAGTAGTGCACTGGTCCTCAAAGGCCTTGTCGGAAAGGGTGTCCAGCTTTGGCATGTAGTCCTCTCTTTTAACTCCGCAGGCGGCTACTGTCAAAGGAATGTTCAGCTTCTTCATAAGCTTTACAACAGCGTCTATAAGGCTTTTTACGCCTTCCTCGGTGCTTCCGGAGGGAAGGCCAAGGCTCCTTGCAATCTCTGCGTATTTTTTATCCGCCACAAAGGTCTTGTACTTGGGGAAGGAAGCAAACTTGGTAGGCTTCGCGGCGTTGTAGGCAATGACATAGGGCAGAAGCACGGCGTTGGCCCGGCCATGAGGAATATGGAATTCCCCGCCCAGCTTGTGAGCCAGGGAGTGGTTTATGCCGAGAAAAGCGTTGGTAAAGGCCATTCCCGCAATGGCGGAGGCATTGTGCATTTTTTCACGGGCTTCCCTGTCCCCTCCGTTTTTGTAAGCTCTGGGAAGGTATTCGAATACCAGCTGTATGGCCTTTATGGCAAGTCCGTCCGTAAAATCCGAGGCCATGACGGAAACATAAGCCTCAATGGCATGGGTAAGAACGTCCATTCCTGTGTCTGCAGTGACGGCAGGCGGTACGGAAACCACAAATTCCGGATCCACTATTGCCACGTCGGGAGTGAGCTCATAATCGGCCAGAGGGTACTTCATGTTTTTGTCCTTGTCGGTAATAACGGCAAAGGAGGTAACCTCCGAGCCTGTGCCCGAGGTGGTGGGTATGGCCACAAATTTGGCCCTGCTTCCCAGATTAGGATAGTTGAACACACGCTTGCGGATATCCATGAATTTAAGCTTCAGCACGTTAAAGTCAAGATCGGGATGCTCATAGAACAGCCACATGCCCTTGGCAGCATCGATGGCAGATCCGCCGCCCAATGCAATGATAACGTCAGGCTTAAAGCTTTTCATAAGATCTGCACCCTTTTTAACAGTCTCTACGGAAGGATCCGGCTCTACCTCGGAGAAGATTTCACTGTGAACATAAGCGTCCCGCTTTCTTAAATGGTAAAGCACTCTGTCCACATAGCCCAGCTTCACCATATAGGGATCCGTTACAATGAAGGCTCTGCTGATGTCGGGCATATCCTTAAGATAACCGATGGCTCCGTATTCAAAATAGATTTTGCCGGGAATTTTAAACCACTGCATATTGGTTCTCCTTAAGGCCATGCGCTTCTTATTAATGAGGTTTACGGCAGAAACGTTGGAGGTGGTTGAGTTTTTGCCGTAGGAGCCGCAGCCAAGTGTAAGGGAAGGCGTATTAGAATTATAAATGTCGCCGATGGCGCCATGGGTGGAAGGGGAATTTACGATGAGGCGTCCGGCCTTCATCCGGGCCATAAACTCATCCAAAACCTTCGTGTCCTCCGTGTGAATAACGGCAGAATGGCCAAGGCCGCCAAATTCCAGCATTTCCTCGGAAAGCTTCAGGCCCTCCTCGTAGCTGTCAACAATGTAGTAGGCAAGAATAGGGCTCAGCTTCTCTCTTGAAAGAGGGTATGAGGGTCCCACACCTTCCAGGCGGGCGATAAGGATTTTGGTATCCTCGGGCACCTTAAAGCCTGCAAGCTCAGCTATAACCGAAGGCTTCTGTCCTACCACACCGGCATTCATGGCACACTTTTTAGAATCGATGGCTGTTTCCGAAAGGAGAGCCGTTTCCTCCTTATTGAGGAAATAGCAGCCGTTGGCTTTCATAAAGGCTTCAAATTCTTCTGAAATTTCCCGATCCACAATAACGGCCTGCTCGGAGGCGCAAATCATACCGTTGTCAAAGGTTTTGGAAAGGATAAGGTCCGTGGCGGCCCGGCTTACCTCCGCAGTCTTTTCAATATAGCAGGGCACATTTCCGGGACCTACGCCCAGTGCGGGCTTTCCCGTGCTGTATGCCGATTGGACCATTCCCGCTCCCCCGGTTGCCAGTATGAGGGCCACGCCGGGATGATTCATAAGTTGCATGGTTGCGTCCACAGAAGGGGTTTCTATCCACTGGATGCAGTTTTCGGGAGCCCCCTTGGCAACCGCCGCATCCTTAAGAATCCTTGCCGCTTCGGCACTGCACTTCTGAGCGTTGGGATGGAAGGCAAAGATAATGGGGTTTCTGGCCTTAATGGCAATAAGGGCTTTAAATAGAGTTGTGGACGTGGGATTGGTCACCGGGG
>JAEXPO010000147.1 GCA_023446675.1 Bacillota bacterium
ATGCCAAGCCTACTGCCAATGCGGGGCGCACGGCGCTTTTAAGCGGCAATATACCCACGGATATTATTGTTACCCCCCGCATCATCCTTATTAAGGAGGGGGAGAGGGATGTGGCCCGGCTTCTTGAGGAAATGGGGGACGGCCTATATATTACCGAATCCTACGATGTTTTTCATTCCATTAATATCGGCTCGGGGGACTTTTCCATTCCGTGCAAGGGCGTGGTTATAAAAGACGGCAGGCCTCATCATAATGTGACGGCTATGACCATTTGCGGCAATTTGCTTGATGTTTTCGAGAATATAGAGGAAGCGGGGAATGACCTTCTTGTGGAGGAATTCCTGAGAAAGAGCTATTGTGTAGGCTCGCCAAGCCTTTTTGTTAAAAGGATGCAGGTCAGCGGTAAATAGAGATTGGGTTTTGGGATAAAGGGCTCAGACGTCGTCCGCCTTAAGCTGCAAATCCTGCCGAAGCCAGGTAAGAGCGCTTTGTATATCCCTGGAGGAAAGGGCTTCGATAATTTCGTCATGATAGCTTTGTCCTGAAAAGGACTTGTAGGCAATGGAGCCTGTAATGGCATAGCGGCAGACGGAGCCGATATAGGAGTAGAGGGTATCATAGATGTAGCGGTTGCCTGAAAGCTCCGCCAGACGCAAATGAAAGCGGGAATTGACCGTTTCGTAGGGGTCGTTGTTGGTCTGGGGCTGTTCCAGAATTTCCTTTAGGGATTGAATTTCCTGATCAGAACAGTTTTTTATAACCAGCCGCAGGGAAAAGCCTTCAATTTGGTAGCGTACCTGCTGGATTTGATAGCATTGCTTCGGGGTGATTTCATTTATGAGGTAACCCTTGCGGGGATAGCTTTTCAGATACTTTTCGTGGCACAGCCGCTGGAGGGTTTCACGGGCGGTGACTTTACTGATGCCGTATTCGTCGGCGATGTTCTGCTCCAGAATTAGCTGGTTTGTTCCAATCTGGCCTGTAATGATGGCATCTCTGATAGTGGAATAAACTGACTCAACAAGCGTTTTTTTCATGTTTTGGCACTCTCCGTTTCACAACCCGTTACTTGCTAAGAATTATACCTATAGTTTAAAATAAAAGTCAACCAAACGTCAATCAAGGCGGGCCGGGAGGATTTTGAATGAAAGAGACCATGGCGGATAAAATTTACAGGGACATAAAAAAGGATATAAATAATCTGGTCTTTGATGCCAATGAATTTTTAGTTGAAAAGGAAATAGCCAAACGCTATGCCGTCAGCAAGGCCCCGGTGCGGGAGGCGGTTCACAGGCTTTGCCAGGAGGGGCAGCTCATCAGCCACCCACGGAAGGGCTATGCCATTGTAACCATCAATCATAGGGAATTCGACGAAATACAGCAGCTCAGGCTTATTAATGAGTCCCGCGCCATTGAGCTTGCGGTGGAAAAGGCCTCGGAACAGGCGATTGCCGGTCTTTACGAAATAATAAAGAAAACCTATGATGTGAATAATAATATGGAATTCCATACACAGCTGGCCCATCTTTCAGGCAATAAATTTTTGGAGGATATCGTGGTTAAGCTCCTTGGCGTGATGTCACGCTCCTTGAGCATGGTCAATGTTTTTCAAAATACAACGGAAATTGCCCGTTATCACAGAGAAATTGTGGATGCCCTCATAAAAAGAGATTCAGCAACAGCTAAAGAATGGCTGAAAAAGGATTTGAACCTTTTATTTGATTAAAGCCTTTTCATGGATCGAAAGGCCCCTTGGTTCTTTATAAAGAAGAGGGGCCGATTCCTTTGCTTTAACTATTTTTGAAATGCCCGGCAAACTGCCCTTCACAAAACCGGAGCCGTCTTTTAAGCCCACACCCCGCCGTTTCTCAGGGTATGGGGCCACGTTCTTCCTGCATGCGAATACCATGCGGGCTCCTCCGGGGATCTCTTTTCTCTCCCAACAGCTTTGATTTCATGCTTAAATAAGAAATTGCAGGAAACACATTGACAAGTTGCAAATTTATCGATATATTTAATAACAATATCACTGATATGTTCAGTGAGATAGCTAGCAGGAAGTGTTACATACATGATGGACTATTTTGATTTTGAGACCATCGCCGACGCGGCCGATGTGGATCTGGGAACTCCTTATAATCCTTTTGTTACCAATATGTCCGGTGCTCAGCTTCATTTTAAAACGGCACCCTGCGTTATTGACGCGCTGGTTTCCCGGGCGGCGTCAGGCCTGTACGGCTGGACCCGCTCCGATGTTCCCCAGTACCTGGAGGCCGTGAGCTGCTGGATGTCCGCCTTTCGCGACTGGAAAATTGAGACCGAGTGGATTGTTCCCTCCTATGGCATTTTACAGGCCATGTGTGCGGCTATCCGGGCATTTACCCGGGAGGGGGACGGCATTATTATCCAACCGCCCGTTTATGTGCTGTATGATAGAATCATAAAAAGAACCGGCAGAAAAAAGGTGACCAATCCCCTTCTTTATCGCAACGGCAAGTACGCCATGGATTTTGAGAACCTTGAAAACCTTATGGCAAAGCCTGAAAACAAGCTTATGCTCTTATGCAACCCCCATAATCCCATTATGTCCGTATGGGAGGAGGCAGATCTGGCTCGCGTGGCCGCCCTGGCCCGTAAATACGGCGTTCTGATTGTGTCCGACGAAATTTTTGCAGAGCATGCCTTTTACGGCAGCCGTGTCATTCCCTTTTCCCAGATAGAAGGCGCCTCGGAGCTTGCCATTGTCTGTACCTCCATCGGAAAATCCTTTAATTTTACGGGCTTCAGCCATGCCAACATCATCATTCCCAATGAAAAAATTCGTGAAAGCTTTATAAATCAAAGGGATGCAGACCACTACGGAAGCATTAACCCCTTTATTTATACGGCAGTTCTGGCAGCCTATACGCCTGAGGGTATGGATTGGATTAGGGCTCTTATTAGCTTTGTGGAAGAAAATATCCGCTATGCAAGGGCTTTTATGGCCCGATATTTTCCTATGGTCACGGTATGTGAGCACAAGGCGGGTACCCTTCTCTGGATGGATTTCAGAGCCCTTGGCCTCTCAGAGGATGGTCTGTATTCCTTTTTGAAGGATGAAGCAGGCATTCTTGTTGACAGGGGCAGTGAATATGGAGAAGAGGGCACAGGCTTTATCCGGATGCAGCTGGGCATACCCCGAAGGGAGCTGGAGGAGGCCCTGGAAAGGCTTCTTGCTGCAGGGGCAAAACGGAGCCTTGTAAGCCTGACGCCACAAAATGCTTAAAATGCTTTTAAATGAATTCGCTATATAAGAAAAATTGAAACAGGAGGAGAACTTAAATGAAAAAGCTCATCGCAACGCTACTAACGGTTGTCATGGTTGCGGGAATTGCAGCCGGATGCTCAACCACCACGGGCGAAAACAGCAGTACACCCACACCTTCTGCCTCATCCTCGCCTACTTCATCGGCTTCGGCCACACCGGAGGCTTCAGTGCCTCAGGAATTCACCTTTGCAGGCACCAATGACATTATGACTCTGGATGTGAGCCAGATGAACGACGAAATGTCGGCCCTCATTATGTATGCCGTCAATGAGGGGCTTATCCGTTACAGCAACGATCAGATTGTACCCGGCATTGCCGGGGAACCCACCGTTTCCGAGGACGGGAAGGTATATACCTTTAAGCTGAGGGATGCTGTCTGGTCCGATGGCGTGGCCGTAACGGCAGCGGATTTTGAGTATTCCTTTTTACGTACTCTCAACCCAGCCACAGGCTCCTCACAGGTAGAAGTCTTTGATTCCATATTAAACGCCAGAGCCTATTATTCAGGGGAGCTGACCGATGCTTCCAAGGTAGGAATTAAGGCCGAGGATGATAAGACCCTCGTCATTACCCTTGCCGAAGCGGATCCCTTCTTCCTTTCCCATATGGCTCAAAGCATCAACTTTTATCCCATCCGCAAGGATCTTGTTGAAAAAAGCGGCGCCAATTACGGCTCCAGCCCCGACACCTTCATCGGCTGCGGCCCCTTTGTTCTTAAAGAGTGGGTTCAGGGCGCAAGCCTCACCATGGAGAAGAACGCCTCCTATTGGGATGCTTCCTCCATCAAGCTTGACAAGGTTGTGGAGCTTATTGTTCCGGATGAGAATACCCGGGTTGGTATGTACGATTTGGGTGAAATCGACGGGGTTTACTCCATCTCCAAGGCTCAGACCGTTAAATACACCGATTACGGCAGCAAAAGCGGCGGCACCCTTCAGCATCTGGTTTTCAATTCCGCTAAGGGCAAGGTTATGGAC
>JAEXPO010000150.1 GCA_023446675.1 Bacillota bacterium
ACCCCACCCTGTCCCCTATTTCATAAACCTTTAAATTTGTTTCCTTTAACATGGCGGACGCTTTTTCCATTCGGTAACGGATGAGATAATTGGAGAAGGCTTCTCCTGTTTCCTTCTTAAAAATAACGCTGATATAGTTGGGTGAAAGGTAAACCTGGGCCGCAATGTCTGAAATACCGATATTTCGGTGGTAATTTTCCTCAACATAACGCAATATGCTCTCAATAATCCGTTTATTGCTCCCCGCCTTTTTTTCCGCAAGATAATCAATGACGGCGTTTAAAATATTGGTAAGCCAAAGCTGGAGATCAAAGGCCGTGTCTATTTTTAATATTTTCTGCCATACCAGGGACTCATCTCCAAAGACCTTACCGAAGCTTTCATGAATCTCCTGGAGAGATGCGGAAACACGGGACAAGAGATAAACACAGCTGTTGCGGATGTAATTGTCGGTGCCGGATTTTGCGCGCATATCGTCAAACAGCTTGATTAATAAGGCTTCCAGCTTTTCTCTATCGCATAGGCCAACGGCTGTGGCCGTCTGCCTTCCCGCTTCCTCCAGATCGATGCCCCCGCTGTTTTCATCATAGTAAATATCCTTATAATGGATAATTTGGTTGCTTCCCATGTAGAATTTGAAGGCTACCGCATCACAGGCCTTTTGATAGGAGATTTTAAGATCGGGCAGAGTACGGGCTTCCTTGCCAATCCCCACCGTCATCTCAAGATTTAGCTTCTGATTAACCTTGCCCTGTATGTCCTGGGCCAGCTCCAGCCCTTTCTTATAAGCGTTTTCAGCCTCCGTCCCGTCAAGGACCACAAGGGTGCCGAAGCGTCCGTCCCTTATGGACAGGTTCACACTTCCCGGCGGCATATAAACGGTCTTCATAATTTCAAGGACACTTATTTGAAGCAAGTGGACCTCAGAGGGTTCCATCTTTTCAGTCAAAGTGGCAAAGGCATCAATCTCCGAAACCAGAACATTATAAATGCCATCGGTTTTAGTAAGTCCAAAGGACGATCCGTATCTTTCGGTTTCGGAAGCCGTCAGGCGGCCATGGAGCAAATCCTCATAAAATTTATTTTTAAGAACGGGCATGTTTCTTTCCACGATTTCCTGAAGTCTTGCCTTTTCAAGCTTTTCATTCTCTTCCCGGACGCATTGTTCCACAACCTTCGTAAATACGGCTTCCAGCTCGGACATATCCACGGGCTTTGTCAGAAAGGACATCGCCCTTATGTCCACCGCTTCCCTGGCATACTCAAACTGCTGGTACCCGGAAAGAATAACCACCTTAACCTCGGGCTTCATTGAAAGAAGCTTTTTGGCCAGTGCCAGGCCCGATATGCCAAGGAGCTTTATGTCGGTCAGGAGTATGTCCACTCTGTTGCGTTCCGCGAAGGACAGGGCTTCTTCAGCGCTTTCAAAGGCTGCGGCAACTTCGATATTCATTTTTTCCCAATTCACAAAGCGCCGCAAATACTCCCGCTCAATCTCTTCATCCTCAACCAGAAGCAAATGATACATCCATTCCTCACCTTTCATAACCTATAGCCTTATTTTAGCCTAATTCTATCTGTTAGGGTATACGGATAATCATCGATTTATTTTGTTGTGGATGGATCTGCCTGTTTGCGGAGAAAAAAGGAGAATAAATCAATAAATCCTTTTTACTTCAAGAGGGATGCTGTATTCAAATTTTTCACCGGTTAGGAAGGTTCCTTTAAGTGAGAAATTCAAGGATTTGATGATTAATTCCAAATCATTTCCATAGAATAGATCTTCAGAGCTGATGGATCCCGTATCCTTTTGAATCGCTGTTCCATTACTTAAGTTATTATTGATATCACTGTTTTCCTGCAGGGTTGTCTCAACGCCGTCTTTAAAAAAGTAGTACCTTACGGCACTGTTTTTTACATCTGGAAGTGTGTTTCTAAAGCTTAAATCACCGCCAACAAATTTTTCCAGATCATCCGTTACAATAATTACGCCATTATTGACTGCAAACGTGTCGTTTTCTCCGCTAAAGGAATAAACCTGAATGTCTTTTTGTTGATTTAAGCAGGAAGTGAAAACAAATAAAGACACTACCATTGCCATAAGGGTGCTTGCCCGGATAAGCGTTTTTTTCATAGCCTTCTTCTTCCAATCCTGTTTATAGGTCTTACGTTTATTATACATTATTTCTATAAAGTAAAACATTGGAGAGGAATGCTCAAATCCCCCTTAGTTTGGTATCATTAGCGCCTTCAAGCACAAGCACAGTGCGCGAGGTTCCGAAAAATCACATCGGAATATAAAAGTCCGCCTTCAAAGCTTTTGCCTCCTTCGGATCGTGAGTGACCAAAATCACGGTTTTCCCCTGGCTTCGCCTTACTACGTCCTCCATAACCCCAAGCTTTGTTTCGCTGTCCAGGCCCTTAAAGGGCTCATCCAGAATAAGCATATCATAATCCGCCATAAGTGCCCGAAGGAGGGCCACCCTGCGGCGCATGCCCCCCGACAGCTCCCGGACCGGCTGGTTAAGGCAATCGGACAGGCCTACCCTAGACATAGCGAAAGCAATGTCCTGATAGCTGCGCCTGGGACACACCAGCCGAATATTGGCTGCGGGGCTTAAGTTTTCGCACAGCCGGTCCTCCTGAAAGACCGCGCTGAGCTTCAGGCCGGCCATTCCGGAAATGGTACCGCTGTCAGGCTGCTCCAGCCCCATAACAAGGCGGAGCAGGGTGGTCTTGCCCCGGCCGGAGGGTGCCATCATACAGGTGACCTTGCCTGCAGGTATAACCGTACTGAAGTTCTCCAGCACCTTATTGGCGCCATATGCCTTACAGAGCCTCGAAAGTATAATGTCGTTCATCTGTCATATCCTCTCCAAACGGGATACGCCCCGATTCATCACAGCCAGGAACAATCGTTCAAAGGCGAGGCTGATGAGCACTATAACGATGGTCCACGCAAAAAGATCCGGAGTATCCAGATAGATTTTGGCATTATAGAGCTTTTCGCCTACAGAACCTTTGGGGATCCCGATAACCTCCGCCGCAATGCCTGATTTCCAGCACAGTCCAAGGGCTACCGAACAGGCGGAGCGAAAATAGGGGAGCACCTGTGAGACATAAATATACCGGACCCGCTTTAAAACCGGTATATTAAACACCCTGGCCATTTCAAGAAGCTTATCGTCGGTACTCCGGATTCCGCCTAAAACATTGGTATAAATCACCGGGAGTACCATGAGGAAGCTAATGAGTATTGAAAGATTTTTAGATGACACCCAAATTAAAACAAGAATAATAAAGGACGCAACCGGAATAGCTTTTATTGCCAGCATCAGGGGAGCCAAAAGCTCCTCTGCTCTTTTAAAACCGGCAGCAAGAGCTGCCAGAACACATCCTACCCCAACAGCCAGAATAAAGCCTCCGCCAATACGCATAAGGGAAAAGACAATGGATCTCCAGAAATCCCATGTCATGGCAAGCTCACCCATCCGCAGCAAAACGGAGACAGGAGATACCAAAAGAATCTCCTGCCCCAGGGCCATACTGCTCGCCTGCCACACGCCCACCCACAGCAGAACGGCCCATGTCCTTATAATGCCCGGCTTTTTTCCAGGCTTGACGGATTTACTTGATTTACCGGCTGAAATAAAATGCATCATCAGGTAGTGCTCCGCCCACTGCTTTGGGATTTTGCTCGAAAAGTACCGAAAGGTAGCCTGAAAGCTTAGCCTTCATTTCACTTCCCTCAATAAAAGCAATATTGCATTTGGGAAGGGCCTTTACCGCTACGGCAGCGGGAACGATATCGTATTTCTCTACCAGTGCTGAAGCCTCTTCAACATTGGCATTAACATACTCCACCGAGGCTTTGTAATGATCCAGGAAGGCTTTTACAGCTTCCGGGTTTTCTTCTACAAAGGCTGAACGGGCCACAACCACACCGGTAATCAGCGCAGAGGGCGCCTCAGAATTGGCCTGAAGCTTGTTCCACTCCTGGGTCAGGTCAAGGGCAACGCGGATGCTTTCAACCTTTGCCTGTGCGGTGGTAACGAAGGGCTGGGGCAGCATGGCAATAGCATCCTTATTTGCTGCAAGCGCTGCCAGGCACTCGGCATGCTCGCTCTTCCATTCGATGGTTACATCGGAGGCAGGATCAATACCGTTTTGAGTGAGTATGTAGTTAAGGGCATACTCAGGGGTAGCGCCTTTTCCACTTGCATAGATGGTTTTGCCCCTAAGATCCTCCACGGTGCTAACCGTTTCGCCGTTTTGCAGTATATACAGTACCCCCAGGGTATTAATTGCAAGAACCTTAACCCCGCCTTGGGTATTGTTGTACAAAACTGAGGACAGATTGGCTGGAATGGCCGCAATATCGGCCTCTCCCTGTATGAGCTTGGGTGCTACTTCATCTATGGCCGAAACAATGGTAAAGCTGTAATTGTTGTCGGCAGCTTTTCCCTCCTCCGCTGCGTTCATAAATTCCACCATTCCCATAGCGGTAGGCCCTTTAAGAGCCAGGACATTCACGTCCGCAGGCTCAGCTACAGGCTCGGGAGCAGGCGTTTCTGTGGATGCGGGGGTAGGTGTGGAAGTTTCGGCTGCCACAGTGGGTGTGGGAG
>JAEXPO010000165.1 GCA_023446675.1 Bacillota bacterium
GCTGTGGAATTTTTAGAGAAGCTGGACACCAAGCCTTCCTATACCAATGAGCTTTATTATTACGCAGGCAAGGCCATTGCCCTCTCCGATTCACCTACCCCGGAAGAAGCAAAGGCAGAGGCGATACGCTGCTTCCAGATGGTTGTGGATAATGCGCCCAACACCAAGCTGGCGTCCTACTCCACCGCCCGGATTAATGAGCTTAACAACGGAAAAACCATAAATCACTAAATCCTTCTCTCAGGTAACTTTAATTGATGCCTTTGTAGAATCCCTGCCACGGTATACTCAATCCTTTTTTAATGCCACCGTGCATATTGTGCAAAACCTTGTAGGCTATGGGATTATTCCGGCCGTTTTACTGGTGGCGGCTATTGTGTCCGGCATAATGATTACACGAAAAATGGAGCTGATAGATTAAGTACTTAATCTACAAAATCAAAAGCTCGGGGGCATTTGCATTCGCAAAGGGCTATTATGTAATAAAACAAGCACTCTCCAGGGATGGAGAGTGCTTGTCCATTAACAAGGTTTTTAAGTGTAATACAGCAAGGTTCTTATTTCGTTGCAAGAACCTTCTTAAGCTTGGCGAAGCGGGGCAGGCCATCCTCAATGGGGGCGTGGGATTCGCCTTCAATAAGGGGCAGAGCATATTTCACATACTCTTCGGTAAGGCCTGTGCCATCTTCGGTAATCCATTCCCTGGGAATTTTCTTCTCCGTATTGGCAACCTGGGACAGATTAACCAGAACATAATTGCAGACGTACTTTCCATCCTTTTCAGCGCGCTCGTAAGCTACCATATGGTCGGTCACGCCTTCTACGGCATACTGAACTGCCTTCTGACCTGCGATAAAGGTTTCTTCCACATCGGTTTTGGAGGCGATATGGGAAGCACATCTCTGAAGCAGGGAGAATTCAATGGCTCTGGCCTTGCACTTGAGTTCCTTTTTAAGAATGTCGGCAAGAACAGCACCGGTGCCTCCCAGCTGGGCATGTCCGAAGGAGTCCTTCTCATTGGCCAGGCTGGAGCCGTATTCGGAAATATACTTTCCGTCCTTGTCACGAATACCTTCGGAAGCCGCAACAATGAGCTTGCCGTTGTTCTTCTCATAGATGCGCTTGCTGTCGGCAATGAACCTGTCCATATCAAAGTCTATTTCAGGCAGATAAATAAGATCCGGGCCCGCACCCTTATAAGAAGCAAGAGCGGTTGCGGCTGTAAGCCATCCGGCGTTTCTGCCCATTACCTCAAGCACGCAAACCATGGGGGTATCGTATACACGGGCATCATGGTAAACCTCCATGGTTGAGGTTGCAACATACTTTGCCGCACTGGCATAGCCGGGGCAGTGATCGGTTGCAAAAAGATCGTTGTCGATGGTCTTGGGAACGCCCATAACCCGGCACTCATAGCCGCTCTTCTGCATGAATTTGCTTACCTTGTTGCAGGTATCCATGGAATCATTTCCGCCATTATAGAAGAAATAGCGAATGTTATACTTTTTGAAAACCTCGAGAAGACGATTATAATCGGTAGGATCCTTTTCAGGATCGGCAAGCTTGTACCGTACGGAGCCTAAAGCAGAGGAGGGAGTGGTCTTCAAAAGCTCCAGCTCTTTAGGATCTTCCTTGGACATATCATAGAATTTCTCATCAAGAATACCGCGGATACCATTTGCCGCGCCAAATACCTGAGGAATGCTGTCCGACTTGAGTGCTTCCGTAATAACGCCAGCTGCGCTTGCGTTAATAACGGAGGTAGGACCGCCGGATTGGCCGAAAATCGCGTTGCCAACCAATTTTGCCATGTAATTTGCCTCCTAACGTAATATATAAGCTTATTTTAGCCCAAAATCAACCACACAATAATATATCATAAAGAAAAAGGTAACGCAATCCAAAGAGCGCATGGCAACGCATGGCAACGCATGGCAGCGTATGGCGCACATGGGCGCATAAGGCCCGGGGAGGTTCAGTCTGGGTTAATTATGTTATGCAGCAGAGTGGTCAAAGGCGCGGAATTGTGTTTTTTCTTTATGAAGGAAGGAGTGTATAATAAAGGTTAGAAAGGGAGCGTTATTTTTCGTTCTTTAAATAACGGGCGAGCCATTCTTTATTGGTTTAACATAAAAGCGGAAGGAGGGTGCTCTATGGAATGGGTGGACAGAATGAATGCGGTTATGGATTATGTTGAAAGCCGCTTGTGCGACCAAGTGGATCCGGAGGTTATAAGCAGGCTGACAGCATGTCCCATATCGGTTTTTCAGAGGTCTTTCGTTCAGATAACGGGGTTTCCGCTGGGTGAATACATTCGAAGAAGGAAGCTTACCTGTGCTGCCGACGAGATACAAAAAGGAACAAGGCGGATTTTAGATATTGCCATGGATTACGGCTATGAATCCGCAGATGCCTTTGCAGTAGCCTTTAAACGCATGCACGGCACATCCCCGGCAGCTGCGCGAAGGACAGGATGTCCTCTCAAATTCTACTCGCGCCTTCACTTTACTTTAACCATTAAAGGAGTGGACGAAATGGACTACAAATGGATTGAACGGGAAGCCTTCAACGTGGCCGGCTTCCGAATGAAAACCCCGCAGGCAGGCGGTACCTGGGCTGTTATAAAAAGTGACGGCTCAATTGAAAAAATGAGTGAGGCCGCAGGAAAAGGCTTTATCTCCCTTGGCCTTTGCTTTGGCTTTGACGATGATGGAAGCAACGACTACATGTGTGCGTATGAATATGACGGTGAAAGTCCCGCAGGCTTTGACACCTATACTGTACCCAAATCCGGATGGATGGTATTTGAGGCCAGTGGGGCTATATCGGAAAAGGTTTTAGGCGGCACCTGGGGGCGGATTTACGGCGAATTTATGCCCCAGAGCACATACAAGCAGCGTGATCTGCCCACCATTGAGCGCTATCTTGAATGGGATGAGGCGAAGGATCGGTGCAGGGTGGAGATTTTAATTCCTGTGACAGGTTAATTCAGCGCTGCGGAACAGTCAGCCAATCTCTCGTCTTAAGCTAAAGAGGCAGGTATCAATAAAAGGGCTTTCACCGGCAAAAAAAGGCTGGGGGAGCCTTTTTTAAGTGAAAATAGAGATATTGCAGAAAAAAAGTTATCAAAAACCTGTCTCTTATACAACATCTCCGAG
>JAEXPO010000251.1 GCA_023446675.1 Bacillota bacterium
GCTGTGAGGAGGGCTTTTATGAGAACCTGTCCCAATTGCAAGGAGCTTAACGGTGATAACCGCACCACATGCTGGAAATGCAAAACCTCTTTAGGCCCGGTTGATACCTACAAAAAGATTTGTCTTAAGTGCAAAACCATTTACTCACAAAATGTACTGCACTGCGATCAATGCGGAGAGCACCTTTCTGTTTATACCGAAACAGGCAACGACATTGCCAAATCAAGAAGCGACAGCTCCGGCTGCTGGCTGTATGCCGTTTCCGTTCTCATTCCCCTGGTGGGAATTATTCTGGGCTGCATCTATATCGCCAGACAGGAGGATGATTTGGGCAAATCCCTTATCATAACCGGTGTCGTATCCAATATAGCCTTCACTATTCTTGCTGTGATGCTGGGTGGCTGTGCGGGCTAGCAGTAAAAACAAACCTTTTTCATGGTGCATCGTCAATTAAAGCAGAAAGGAAGGATGCACCATGAAAACAGGAAAATATAGGCATAAATTCAATGAAAACAGGAAAAAGGCCGCGAGCTGTGCTGCTTCGCTCTTAATGTCACTGGCTTTGATAGGCGGCAGTCTTGGGGCTGATACAGGCTTTTCGGATCTCTCCCAAGGGTCCATGGGTAGTAAAATGCTGGAGCTTAGGGATGGCGGAATTGTCGTCGGAGTGGGGCAGGGGCTTTTTGCTCCCGAGCGTTCCCTTTCCGCGGCAGAAGGGGTTCAGCTTCTGGTTAAAGCATTTAATTTAAACCTGGATGCTATCCGTTTTATTAAGGAGCCCTTGGCTACCGATTCTTTTCCAAAGGCGGACAACAAGGCTTGGTATGCTCAGGCTCTCATTATTGCCTCGGTACATGGCATGAATTTGCCGTCGGATTTGGACCCGGCCTCCAATTGGACAAGAGAGGAATTTACCTACAGACTGGTAAGTGCCATGGAGAATTATGGAGGTCTGCCATACATAAAAATTGTTCCCAAGGAAATCAGTGACGAGGATAGCTTAACGGCTGAATACAGCGGAGCTGTCCAGAGGGCACTGTATTACGGATTGACGGATTTAAACGAGGACGGCAGCTTTAAGCCAAAGGACATTATAACCCGTGGGGAAGCGGCAGAGCAGATTTATAACGCTCTTCAGTATTTAAAGGCGCGATCTGCTCCGGAGCCGGGTGACAACGGGCTGTAAGGTCCGGACTGAGGTAAGGGTTGGAGCTCTGTAAGGCTGCTGTAGGCCTGGATTGCTGTAGAGTCAGTGCGTAAGGATTGGGATAAAGACTAGTAAGTAGGGTTAAAGACAAGTAAGTAAAGGTGAGGGAACATGTTAGCTTTAAGAAAACCTAAAAAGCTGAGCAGGGGGGACACGGTAGCTGCCGTGTCCCTTTCATGGGGCGGCGCAGGGGACCCGGAGCTGTTATGGCGCTATGAGGAAGGAAAAAGGCGCCTGCAGGAGGATTTTGGCCTTAAGGTTATTGAAATGCCACATACCTTGAAGGGATCGGATTATGTCTACCGCCATCCTGAGGAACGGGCGGAAGACTTAATGGCAGCCTTCGACAACCCGGAAATCAAGGGTATTTTTTCCTGCATCGGCGGGGATGACAGCATCAGGCTTTTGCCCTATCTGGATTTTGAGCGTATTGGGCGTAATCCTAAAATTTTTCTGGGCTATTCGGACAGCACTGTCACCCATTTCATATGCATGAAGGCGGGTATATCCAGCTTTTACGGGCCTTCCGTTCTGGCCGAATTTGCGGAGAATGTAAAGATTTTTGATTATACCAGCCACTGGGTTAAAAAGGTGCTGTATGACGCTTCGCCCATCGGCGCTGTTCCGCCTGCGCAGACCTGGACCGGCGAGCGCTTAGAGTGGACATTAGCCAATAAGCTTATTGAGAAGCAGCTTGCACCCAATCGGGGCTATGAAATACTTCAGGGACGGGGGAGTGTTAAGGGGCCTTTAATCGGGGGCTGTATTGAGGTTATGGAAATGATGAAGGGAACCGCTTTATGGCCTTCTCAGGAAGCCTTCCAGGGTGCGCTTCTGTTTCTGGAAATCTCGGAGGAAACCCCTGAGCCCACATCCGTAAAGTATTGGCTGAGAAATTACGGAGCCATGGGGGTACTCCAGGCTATTAACGGCATATTATGGGCAAAGCCTTATCAGGCAAAGCATGATGAAGCCTATAAAAAAGTGCTGCTGGACGTGGTTGGACAGGAGCTGGGGTTGAAGGATTTGCCTATTATGTGCAATATGACCTTTGGCCATAATGAGCCCATGTGCTGCCTTCCCTACGGTGCGGCCGCCGAGATGGACTGTGACGCCAAAACCTTTACAATAACAGAGGCCGGTGTGGCGGAGTAAAAGCTTTGGTGAATACCAATGGAACTGTTATTAAATTGCAAAAGGAGAGAATGTTTTTGCCTATAGAAGGGATAGAACAACCGGAAATCCTGCTTATCGAAAAGGGGCTTAGGCTTCGTAAATACGATGGTCCGTACTCCGGGGCACTTGCCTGGTATCAGGATGAGGAAACTCTTTCTCTGGTGGACGGCCCCGGATGGACAACCTACGATCCGGCGCAGCTTTCCAAAATGTACGAGTACCTTAATACAGCGGGAGAGCTGTATTATATTGAAATTGAACACAACGGTGCGCACGTACCCATCGGAGATGTGACTTTATGCAGGAACGATCTGCCCATAGTCATAGGGGACAAGGCCTATAGGGGCCGGGGTATTGGCAGAAAGGTTCTTCTTGGCCTTATAAAAAGAGCCGGGGATCTGGGCTTTGAAACTCTTGGCGTAAAAGAAATCTATTACCACAACCTCGCCTCACAAAAGCTGTTTGAAGGGGCTGGCTTTAAAAAATCGGTACCTTCTTCTCATGGCTTCAGTTATTTATTGAAGCTCAACTATAAGTTGAACTAAATATTTTGTATAACTACAGTTGTAAGCACAACCTC
>JAEXPO010000265.1 GCA_023446675.1 Bacillota bacterium
GTCATGGCTTTCTCCATAGCTTGATTGTACCTAAAAGCCGCCTTGCATTCAAGCCATACGGTGAAACCCACGGGGTAAAACCCACACGAATTTCAGGCCTTTATGAAAAAGCGGGATGGTATTTTTGGAGCACGAAATTTCCCCCTGTCCTTTAAAACTGTTCCTGATAACGTTATTCCATTTCCGGATCTTTACTTGAAGCGTCAGCCGAGAACCTTTAGGATGAAATGAGGTGACGAAAGACCTGTCCTATGGCACCCGAAAGCAGCGTACTGTTTAGTGCAGTTTTTATAGCGCTTGGGTTGCATGTCCCAGTGGTTGGCAAACGTGCTTCATCCATGTATAATAGAAGCGTTGCGGCTAAATCCGGCCGTGATGAGTTTAACCTATGGAAGGAATGATAGGATTGAGTCTTGTTGAACTGGAGCAGAGAAATCTGGACCTCCGTGAGCTTAAAGAAAAAATCATAGAATTGGGGGATTCACTTTAACCTCCCTGGCATTGAAAAAGAGCTGGAAGAGTTAGAGCAGAGAGCCTCGGAGCCCGAGTTCTGGAATGATTCCGAAAAATCCCAGACCGTGCTTCAAAGAACAAAGGTATTAAGAGCTAAATTAGAGCTCTACGACAAACTGAAAAACGATTGCGAGGATCTTCTCACCCTGTCCGAGCTGGGCATTGAGGAAAAAGACGAGTCCATATTGGAAGAGGTTGAGAGCCATTTTGAGGATATTCGGGGCCGTTATGACAAGCTGCGGCTTGAAACCCTTTTAAAAGGGGAGCATGACGCCAATAACGCCATTTTCACCCTCCACGCCGGAGCCGGCGGAACCGAAGCCATGGACTGGGTTCAAATGCTTTTCCGCATGTATACCCGCTGGGCGGAGAAAAACGGCTTTGAGGCCAGAATACTGGATATGCTGGACGGTGACGAGGCGGGAATAAAGAGTGTAACGGTGGAAATTGCAGGCGAATACGCCTATGGCTTCATGAAGGCGGAAAGGGGCGTTCACCGTCTGGTGCGTATTTCGCCCTTTGATTCTTCGGGAAGGCGCCATACCTCCTTTGCCTCCATGGACGTCATGCCCGAGCTTGACGATTCGGTGGAAGTGGAAATTCGTCCCGAGGACTTGAAAATGGATGTGTACCGTGCCAGCGGCGCGGGTGGACAGCACGTAAACAAAACATCCTCGGCCGTGCGTATTACTCATATTCCCACAGGTATTATCGTGGCCTGCCAAAATGAGCGTTCCCAATTCCAGAACCGGGATATGGCCATGAAGATGCTCAAGGGCAAGCTCGTTGAGCTTGAGGAGAAAAAGCAGGCCGAGAAGCTGAGTCAGATCAAGGGCGAGCAAATGGATATCGCCTGGGGCAGCCAGATTCGTTCCTACGTCTTCTGCCCGTATACCCTTGTCAAGGATCACCGCACCAACCATGAGGAAGGCAATGTACAAAAGGTCATGGATGGCGGTATTGACGATTTTATCCAGGTTTATCTGGAAAGGATGGGGTAATGCTCTGACGTGACGGAAAGAGGGAGGTCGTTAACATGTACAGACTGATTATTGTGGACGATAACATGTATGAACGAAACGGCATCCGGCAATCTGTCGATTGGGAAAAACTAGGGGTTGAAGTGGTCGGTGTTTTCGGAAGCGGCACGGAGGTGCTGGAAAGCATGGAGGCCCTTCAGCCCCATATTGTTATTGCAGACATCGCCATGCCCATGATGAGCGGTATTGAGATGGCGACGGAAATTAAAAAGACCCATCCCCACACCCATATTATTTTTATAAGCTGCCACAGTGATTTTGAATTTGCCCGTTCCGCGGTGGACCTGGGTGTCTATTGCTATGTCATGAAGCCTATTTTGTCCGACGAACTCACTGTTGCTCTGGAAAAGCTTCTGGAGCAGATTAAGAGGGAGGAAAGGCAGAGCCGGGAAAAGGACGGCATGAAGCGTCAGATAAGGGACATGATGCCCTTTGTGCAGGAGCAGCTTTTCCGGGAGCTGCTTTTGGGCAGCTTATCCGATATGGAGGATATAAAGGAACGGTTCAGCTATTTGGATATTCCCTGGATGGAGGACGAGCCGTATCATGTGGTTTATGTGGAAATCCAGGACGCACAGGATGCAAAGGAGATGGAAGGCAGGCCAGCCTTAGCCTCTGCTGCCGAAAGAGCTTATCTGGAAGCCTATACGGTAAAGGGGCTGGTAAAAGGGCTGGGCTCAAAGGGCCTTGCGCTGTTTCCCGTTCAAATGTCGGTCAATAGCTATGCGGTTATTGTACTTAATGCAGGAGATATTTTGGAGGTTGTATCCAACTTAGCCTTGACATTGTGTAACGAGGCCGGTTTGAACTCCACAATAGGTATCAGCAAGCCCTCCGTAAAGCCCTCCCACACTCCCAGGCTCTACAATCAGGCTCGAAAGGCAGCCAAGACCCGCTTCTACAGCCAGGGCAACCCCATTATCGGCTATTGGGAAATCGAGGATGCTGCCGATGAGCCCAGAGAAATTATTACTGAATTGGAATCGGTTTATGATGAAATCAAGCTCATTCTCTCAGAGGGGGATGAGGATGAAATACAGGAGTTCATTAAAAAGCATCTTTACTCAAGGCGCCTTGGAAATGAAGCCAACGCCAAGGCCTTTGTCTTTTCGCTTATTAATATAACAGGCATTGTTCTTATGTCCTACAACAAATCCTACAAGGACATTTTCGGCGACGAGGTGGTTATCTGGAAGAAGCTCAACCGTTTTGAAACCATCGCCGATGTGGATCGCTGGCTGTTTAATATTTTCAAATCCATTCGTGAAAACCTTATGGAGAAAACCAGCTCCCGGCCTGCCAAAATTGCGGAGGTCATTAAGGAAATTGTCCACACCCGTTACCATCAGCCCCTTACTATCGAGGATATCTCACGATCGGTATATATAAGCGGCAGGCATGCCAATAATCTTTTCAAGAAGGAAACCGGAAAAACCATATTTGACTACCTTGTGGAATACCGTATCGCCATGGCTAAGAAGCTTCTTATGGACAAGGACAGCAAGGTTGCTGCTGTGGCGGAGTCGGTAGGGTACGTCAATAC
>JAEXPO010000305.1 GCA_023446675.1 Bacillota bacterium
GTAGAATGTTGCATGGCGAACTGTTTCCTGTCGAACAATTAGACTTTAAACTGTTTGCAGTGCTACATTCTTTTTAATAAAGCGGGCTTTGCCCGCAACCCAATGGATAAGGGTTGCCGATGAAAAACCTTGTTTTTTATTGACGCTTTTCAACCATAAGGTACTAAAAGTCGTTGAAAGGACGTGTGTTATGGAAAAATTATGGGTTGGATGGGAGCTAAGAACACTTAACCATCTTATTCGGCGGTACTTTGAAGTCGCTACCCATAAAAAAGAAATCGAGACCATCACCGGCAATAACGGCTGGATTATAAGCTACCTTGCTAAAAATGCAGACCGGGATATCTACCAAAAGGATCTGGAGGAGTTTTTTGCAGTTAATCGCTCCACCACGTCCAAGGTGCTCCGTCTAATGGAGCAAAAGGGCTTGATCGAAAGACAGGCCGTTTCACAGGATGCCCGGCTTAAAAAAATTGTGCTTACGGAAAAAGCCTGGAAAATTGAGGAGTTGATGCGGGAGGATGCAGAGAAAATGAATCAGAACCTCGTTAAGGGGTTTTCAGCGGAAGAGCTCAAAACTCTGCATTACTATATTGAAAGAATGAAGAACAACATATCCGGTTACTAAAAGCTTTAAAAAAAGCCCCTTTTATCAGTTTACTCCAAAGGACCGAAAGGAAATTGTATGATAAGAAAGCTAATGTCATGTATAAGAGAATATAAAAAGCATACGCTTCTCGCGCCGGTCTACGTGACCATCGAATCCATAATTGAAATTGCTATTCCTACAATAATGGCAGGATTAATTGATTACGGCATAAACCGGAATAATATGACCTATATCCTTTGGGCCGGCCTGGCTCTGGTTGTGCTTGCCCTCATTTCAATGTACACGGGATTCCTGTCCGGCCGCAGCGCTGCCATCGCCTCCGCCGGCTTTGCAAAAAATCTGCGCAAGGATATGTTCCATAATGTTCAGAATTTTTCTTTTTCAAACATCGATAAATTCTCCTCCGCAAGTATTATAACCCGCCTTACCACCGATGTTACCAATGTCCAGAATGCTTTTCAGATGCTGGTTCGTCTGGCTGTGCGCTCTCCTGTTATGATCCTTTTCGCGCTTTTGTTTTCCATGCGAATCAGCGTCAGGATGTCCCTCATCTTTCTCATCGTCATCCCGGTTTTGGGTGTGGGCCTGTGGTATATCATTAAAAGCGTGCATCCTATTTTTGTACGGGTTTTTAAAACCTATGACAAGCTGAACAACGTGGTTCAGGAAGATCTCCGGGGCATACGTGTTGTGAAATCCTTCAACCGTGAGGATTATGAGATTCATAAATTCCAGGGAATTTCAAAATTCATTTTCCAGGACTTCTCCAAGGCAGGCAAGAAGCTTGCCTACAATATGCCCCTCATGCAGGTTTGCCTCTATGCCAGCATGCTGATGCTTTCCTGGTTTGGCGCAAAGGAAATTATCCAAAGCGGCAACAATCCCGCACTGGGCCTCACCACCGGTGAGCTGGCAAGCCTCATTACCTATACCATGCAAATCCTCATGAGCCTTATGATGCTTTCCATGGTTTTTGTCATGATTATCATTTCCAGGGCATCCGCCGAACGTATTGTGGAGGTTCTCAACGAGGAAAGCGACCTTAAAAACGGCTCCAACCCTGTGCATGAGGTTGAGAACGGTTCCATCACCTTTGAGGATGTTACCTTTGCCTACGCCGCCAAATCGGAAAAGCCTGTACTTAAGAGCATTGATTTCGCCATTGCCTCCGGTGAAACGGTGGGCATTCTCGGTGGGACCGGCTCGTCCAAATCCAGCCTCGTTCAGCTTATCCCACGGCTTTATGACACCGTCGCGGGAAAGGTAACTGTCGGCGGCGTAGATGTGCGGAATTACGACATTGAAGCCCTTCGCAATCAGGTAGCCATGGTTCTTCAGAAAAACGTTCTTTTCTCCGGTACCATTAAGGAAAACCTTCGTTGGGGCAATGAAAACGCCACCGATGAAGAAATGGCTCATGCCTGCCGACTGGCACAGGCCGACGGGTTTATCCAGGAATTTTCCGACGGCTACGACACACATATCGAGCAGGGAGGCACCAATGTTTCCGGCGGTCAGAGGCAGCGTCTCTGCATAGCCCGCGCCCTGCTGAAAAAGCCAAAAATTCTCATCCTGGACGATTCCACCAGCGCGGTGGATACAAAAACGGACGAATTAATACGTAAAGGTTTGAAGCAATTTATGCCTGAAACAACTAAAATCATTATCGCCCAAAGGGTTTCCTCGGTTCAGGACGCGGATAAAATCATCGTTCTGGATGACGGCGCAATTAACGCCATGGGCACCCATGACGAGCTTTTAAAGACCAGTTCCATTTATCGTGAAGTGTATGAATCCCAAAACAAAGGAGGTGTTCTTAGTGAGCAAGCAGCCGTCCGCAGCTAATGCAAAGAGTCATAACAGTGGAAAGGAAAGCACCACCGGCATGCCCCAGGGCAGCCAGGGCAGCCAGGGCAAAGGGCCCATGGGCGGAAAGCCTCCCATGAAGCGCTTCAAACCGGGCACCATCAAGCGACTGTTGAGCTATATGACAAACTATAAGGGGCTGCTTGTACTTGTAATTGCCTTAATCATAATAA
>JAEXPO010000415.1 GCA_023446675.1 Bacillota bacterium
ATATGGAACAAGTCCCCGGGTATAAGCGCTATAATAACCTGCAAAACTTCACACAATATAAAAATAACAACACCCATGTAGCCGAAGCTATTAAGGTAATCAGCAAAGTTCTGGGGGTTTTTAGCAAGTTCAATAATCTGAGGAGCGAATCTCACAAGCACAATGAGAGCAATAATGCCCACAAGACCCAAGGCACATAATTTAAGAACAAACTTTTTATCAAATATTTTTTTCTTTTCCATTTCCTCGCCTTTCATTTCACTTTTATGCGGTAGTAAAAGGTTTTATACTATGGGTATAGGTGTTTATGCTAAGTGAATTATAACCTGCAACCCCCTTTTTTACAAGGCACACGATTTTTAGGCAAATAGAAAATAACCTATTTAATTACTTAGTAAGAATATTTTTGAAATTTGTGGTAGAATAATTCCGGACAGTGTTTGTATCTATGTTTTAAATACTTTTTGATTCCTGCTTTTGTCTGCGGAAAGGATTGAATATGGAAATTTTAAATAAATTTGAAGAGCGAATCGGGAAATACAGGACGGATATAGCCGCGGGCAAAACGGCAAGTCAAAAGCTCAGCCGCTTAAGGCTCCTTTGTTTTACTCTGGCAGTTGCTTTGCCTGTTTTTCTTTTGTATAAGAAGCTAAACCTGCCCGCGCTTTGTACCTTCTTACCTCTTATAGTACTTTTTGCTTTTTTGGTGTCCAGGCATGAGGCCATTAAGAAAAAACTTATCCGCCTTGAGCATTTGCAAGCCATTAATGGGGAGTATCTGGACAGAATAACAGGGAAATGGCACGGGTTTCCGGATTCAGGTGAGGAATGGCTGGATCCTGAGCACCCTTATGCAGCCGATATTAATTTGTTTGGTAAGAAGTCCCTGTTCCAGCTTGTTAATTGTGCGGGAACCTTTATGGGACGAAAAAGACTGGCGGAGCTTTTATTAAATCCGCCGGAGAGTGACCGGGCCATCCTGGGAAGGCAAAAGGCTGTAAGTGCCCTTACGGGCCTTACGGAGTTCAGGCAGCAGCTTCAGGTGGATGCCAGGCTGATGAAAGGGCCTAAAAGCAATCCCGAGCCGCTGCTGTCTTTTCTGTCTGAAGGGCATACTCAAAGGGATCCCTGGTATATTCACGGACTTTTGCTCTATGGCATGCCTCTTTGCACCCTTCTTACCGCTGTTTTGGGCATAGTGGCCCAGCCCTTCTTTTATTATTTTATGTTAAGCCTTATCATTGTGCAGTTCCTGTTGTTTGGGCTGACCTATGGCTCGTCGTCAAGCCGTTTGAAAAACCTCTATGGTTATAAAAATCAGATGGAAACCTATAGTGACATTATCCGGCGCATCAGCGGGGAGGACTTTGGAGAAGAGGAGCTAAACCGGCTGAAAGCCTCTTTTACAGGCGGAGAATACAGCGCTGCAAGGGGGCTGAGGCAGCTGTCGGTTCTGGCCGATTGCATTGATATGAAATACGGGCCGCTTTTATATTTCCTGCTAAATGCCGTGTTTCTGTGGGATTTGCATTGTCTGAGGGCCTTAAACCGATGGAAAAGGGAAAACGGAGCCAAAGTGAGGGCATGGCTTGAAGCGCTTGGTGAAATGGAGGCTTTGTCCAGCTTGTCCGTGGTGGCGGAAATAAACCCTGCCGTATGCTATCCGCAATTTGCCGAGAAGGGTCCTGTATTTACGGCCCGGGGGCTGGGGCATATCTTTATTCCGGCGGATAAAAGAGCTGTAAATGATGTTTCCGTAAAAAATGGAATTGCCATTATAACCGGATCCAATATGTCTGGCAAAACAACACTTCTCAGGACTATCGGCATAAGTCTTGTTCTGGCATACAGCGGTGCGCCTGTTCCCGCGGGGAGCTTAACGCTCTCACTCATGAGCCTTTATACCTCCATGAGGAATACCGACGATCTGGGTGCGGGCATATCCACCTTTTATGCGGAGCTTCTTAGAATTAAAAAAATTGCGGAACGGGCCAGGGTTCGGGAGCCTATGCTTTTTCTTATAGATGAAATCTTTAAAGGAACCAACTCAAAAGACCGGATTGAAGGGGCAAGGCGTGTGCTTAAAAGCCTAGTAAGGCCCTGGATTACAGGTTTGATTTCCACCCATGATTATGAGCTCTGTGATCTGGAAAAGGAAAACCCGCTTCATTTTGAAAACTACCATTTTGTGGAGACCTATAAGGATAACACCATTCATTTTGATTATAGGCTGCACCGGGGCCGCTGCACCACATCCAATGCTATTTACCTAATAAAAATGCTGGGAATCGATGAGTAGCACCAGAGACGATAAACGTCTCCATGGCACAGACGGTACGGATTTAAATTTCACGATGAGGCTTCCCGTTTTCAGTGCACCGAAGCTTTCAGAGCGGGGCGGAAAACGGGAAGCACTGTGATTATCTCAGCTTTCCGCAAAAGTGCTTATCATACATCACCATGGATTCGGTGATGATGCACTTGGCCTCCTCCGGACCCAGGATTTCGGTTGCGGCGGTGATTTTATTTTCAAGGCCCTTGTAAACTTCAAAAAAATGAGTAATTTCATTGGAAATGTGGGGGGGAAGCTGGGTAATGGTTTTGTAGAAATTCCAGGTGGGATCCTTAAGGGGGATAGCGATAATTTTATCGTCATACTCATCGCAGTCCACCATGCGCACCACGCCAATGGGATAGCACATAACCATAATCATGGGATCCAGTGCCTCAGAGCATAAGACCAATACGTCCAGAGGATCCTGATCATCGGCATAGGTTCTGGGAATAAAACCATAATTCGCCGGATAATGGGTGGAAGTATAAAGAATGCGATCCAGTTTTAAAATGCCGGTGCGCTTGTCCATTTCATACTTTTTCTTGCTTCCGGCGGGTATTTCAATTACCGCCATGAATTCATCCGGCCGGATGTGTGCCGGATCGATATCATGCCATATATTCATGAAGCGTCCGTCCTTTCGAAGGGCTTTTGAGCCTTTATACAGCTGTCTTTTGCCTTATCAAGAATATTACAGGGACAGGGCAAAGTCAACATGAAAACAACCCCATACTAAACCTGCTCCCAGCACCCTGTCTTTCATATTATCAATCTAAGTACTAAACGTGTTCACTTGCAACCCAATCCGCCCTGTGCTAAAATAGCGTTGCCGGTATTTATTTTTAAAGCCGGACGAAAACTAACCCCGACAATTAAGTCAGAATGTAACCCAATCAATTTCGACTTATATCCTAAAAAGGGAGTAAGAACGGAGGAAAACAAAATGAATAATACCATTTCAGGATCTCGCGTAAATGTGAGACGCATCGCTATTGCAGGCGTATTGTCTGCACTGTCCATCGTATTAAACTTTATGCCCCAAATCGGTTTCATCTATGTTCCCTTTCTGCAGATTCAGATCACCACCATGCATCTGCCCGTAATTATCGGTGCCATTTTGGAAGGCCCGGTGGTTGGAGCCCTTGTGGGACTCGTGTTTGGCCTTATGAGCCTATAC
>JAEXPO010000400.1 GCA_023446675.1 Bacillota bacterium
TTGTCTGATAGAGCACACGCATAAGAAGATCCCCGTACAAAACACCCCGAATAGCCCTGTGAATAAGGGCCGGCGTGAGCTTGAAGCCCGGGTGGGTTTCAAGACCCTGGGCGCTTAGGGATAAAACAGGTATATTGCCAAAGCCCGCATCCACAAGAGCTTTTCTCAATAGGCCGATGTAATTGGTGGCACGGCAGCCGCCTCCTGTCTGGGAGATAATAACGGAGGTGTTGTTAAGATCGTACTCACCGGATTTTAACGCCTCTACCAGCTGGCCGATGACCATAATGGCCGGGTAGCAGGCATCCTGGTTAACATATTTCAGCCCCTCCTCCACAGAGGACTTCCCGCATTTGGGAAGCACCACCATTCTGTAGCCTGAGGCTCTGAAGGCCTCCTGTACAAACTGGAAGTGAATGGGCGACATTTCCGGAGCCAAAATGGTATGGGTGTACTTCATTTCCTTAGTAAACACGATCCTGGGAGGCATTTTGACATCCCTGGTGAACGTAATGTTATTTCGCTCCCTTTCGTCCATGGCTGCCAGAAGGGATCTGAGACGGATTCTTGCGGCTCCCAGATTATTGCCCTCGTCAATTTTAAGGGTAGTGTACATTTTGTGGCGGCGGTTGAGAATCTCCTGCACCTGATCCGTTGTTACGGCATCCAGGCCGCAGCCGAAGGAATTAAGCTGAACCAGCTCCAGGTTGTTTCTTAAAGCCACAAAGGAAGCGGCGGCATAAAGCCTGGAATGGTATGCCCACTGATCCACCACGCGAAGAGGCCTTTCAACCTTTCCCAGATGCGCTATGGAGTCCTCGGTAAGAACTGCCAGGCCAAGGCTGGTTATGAGCTCCGGGATACCGTGATGGATGGCGGGATCCAGATGATAGGGCCTGCCTGCAAGCACAACGCCCCGGCCTCCCTTTGCCTCAATAAGGGCTGCGGCTTCCTCACCCTTTTGACGGATTTCCTTTTTAAAGCTCTCAAGCTCCTGCGAGGCGGCCTCCACACCCTCACGAACCTCGGCCAGGGATATGCCCTGCTCCCTGAACTCCTCAAACAGCCTTTGGGCCAGCCGCTTTTTATGATAAAAGGGTACAAAGGGCTTCATAAAATGGATGCCCTTGTCCCGAAGCTCGTCCATATTGTTTTTTATAACCTCAGGGTAGGAGGTGACAATGGGGCAGTTAAAGTGGTTGTTGGCCCCCTCCTGCTCCTTTATTTCATGGGTAATGGCATGATAAAAAATCCGCTTAAGGCCTTTATCCACCAAATCGGCAATATGGCCGTGAACCAGCTTTCCTGGGTAGCAGACGGATTCGGAGGGCATGGTTTCAATGCCCTTTTCATAAAGCGCCGAGGACGAGGGAGAGGATAATACCACCCGGTACCCCAGCTTTGTGAGAAAGGTAAACCAAAAGGGATAGTTTTCATACATATTAAGTACCCGTGGGATACCTATTTCGCCTCTTGACGCCTTCTCAGGCTCAAGGGGCACATAGTTGAAAACTCTCTTGTATTTGTAGTCGAAAAGATTGGGCAGATCATTTTTCTTTTTCCCGCTGCCCGCACCTCTTTCACAGCGGTTTCCGGTAACATACTTCGCCCCGCCGCCGAAGGTGCTGATGGTAAGAAGGCAGGCATTGGAGCAAAGCCCGCAGCGGGCCATGGAGGTTTTCATCTGAAGGCCTTCCAGGGCCTCACCCTTCAGAAGGCTTGAGGATAGCCCCTCGGTATACCGCTCTCTGGCAATGAGGGCTGCTCCGAAGGCGCCCATAATACCCGCAATATCCGGACGTACCGCTTCACGTCCCGTTAAAAGCTCAAAGCTTCTCAAAACCGCATCGTTGTAAAAGGTTCCTCCCTGAACAACGATTTTCTCTCCCAGATCCTCTGCCTTTCTTATTTTTATAACCTTAAAAAGCGCGTTTTTAACCACCGACAGGGCCAATCCCGCGGCGATATCCGAAACAGTGGCGCCCTCCTTCTGAGATTGCTTTACTCTCGAATTCATAAAAACCGTACATCGGGAGCCCAGATCCACCGGCTTTTTAGAGGCCGAAGCCGCTGCCGCGAACTCCTCCACCGCCATCCCCAGGGACTGAGAGAAGGTTTCCAAAAAGGAGCCGCAGCCGGAGGAGCAGGATTCGTTTAAAAGGATACTGTCAATGACTCCTTCCTTAATACGAAGGCATTTCATGTCCTGTCCGCCGATATCCAGAATAAAGTCCACTCCAGGGCAGAAGAACTCCGCCGCACGGAAGTGGGCCACTGTTTCAATTTCTCCCACGTCTACCTTTAAGCCTGCTTTTAAAAGGCCCTCGCCGTACCCCGTGACGGCGGACCAGGCTATGGACGCCTCTTCCGGCATTCTTGAATAAAGCTCTCTTAATATGGTGCGGGCGGACTCCAGGGGCTTTCCCTTATTGCCTCCGTACCAGGTGTAAAGAAGGGTGCCGTCCTCGGCGATTAGCGCGGCCTTAGTAGTGGTGGAACCCGCATCCAGGCCCAGAAAGCATTTTCCCTTGTAGCTTTCCAGGCTGCCTCGTTTAACGGAAGCGGCCTGGTGCCTGACATCGAAGGCTCTGCGATCTTCTTCTGTGGCAAAAAGAGGAGCCAGCCTTTCCGTTTCATCCAGGTTCAGGCTTCTTATTTTCCTTAGCTTTTGAACAAACAGAGCAAAGGAACGGGAGGGCAACTCCACAGATGCCAATGCAGCGCCTATTGCAATAAAAAGCTGTCCGTTTTGCGGAACAACCATCGTTTCTTCTGTGAGCTTCAAGGTTTCGGCAAAACGCTTGCGAAGCTCGGGCAGAAAATGAAGAGGCCCGCCTAAGAAGGCTACCTTGCCTCTTATGGGCCTGCCGCAGGCCAACCCGCCTATGGTCTGTATCACCACGGACTGGAAAATGGAGGCCGCAATATCCTCCTTGGACGCGCCCTCGTTTAAAAGAGGCTGAACATCGGTTTTGGCAAACACTCCGCACCGGGCTGCCACGGGATAGATTTGCCTGTGGCCGGCAGCAAGGGTATTAAGCCCTGAGGCATCGGTGTGCAAAAGAGTAGCCATCTGATCGATAAAGGATCCCGTACCCCCGGCACAGGTACCGTTCATTCTCTGCTCAATGCCGTCGGAAAGATAAAGTATTTTGGCGTCCTCGCCTCCCAGCTCAATGGCTGCATCCACGTCGGGATACAGGGTTTTAAGGCCCTTGGTGGCGGCGATAACCTCCTGGATAAAATCCACCTCAAAGCTCCTGGCAAAGGCAATTCCGCCGGAGCCTGCAATCATGAGAGTAATTTCATTTTCACCAAGCTTTTTGAACGCATCGTTAAGAATTTCGAGAATGGTTTCCCGAAGCTTCAGATAATGCCTTTCATAACGTCCGTAAACAATATTTTTATTATCATCAAGAACAACACACTTAACGGTGGTTGAACCGATATCAAGACCTACATGCAACGTGCCAGACATTTATAATCCCCCAAATCCTACCACAACTAAATATATACATTAACTAAATATATACATTTCTCTTTGTTCTTATGTCGCTTGAAGGCGAAAAACCAAAGCAGCCAACCTCCTATACGAAACCACAAATAGAAATGTTTGGCAGCATAACGCCAAAGTAAATTATTGTGCGACACTTATTATTTCTATTATACTACGCATAGTTGTCTATACAATCAGAAAAATATGAGATTTATGCTTTTTTTAAATGATTTTCTTTATCAAAATACCAAAAAACCTTTTATTCAGGGCATTCTTTGTCACCATGCCTCTTTAAAAATACAAAGGTTCATTATATAATGAAAAAGATAATAATTTGTCTAAAAAAGCGTATTTTAGTCATATTCTGCTGCTTAGCCACGGGAGGCGCCATGGTATTTAAGCTAAAACCCTTTACCTTCAAATACAAGCTCAGCCTGCTTCTTTTCACTCTTGTCGTATTGACTGCGGGTTTTCTGGGCTTATGCCAGTACCTGTTTATGCAAAACGCACTTTCCAATCAGTTTGAACAGAAAAAAGAACTTGTAAAGGCAAGAATCCTTAATCTGGTCACCAACGCAGATACCACCAGCCGCTACATCGAAGCTCAGATGGAAGGTGATGCCAGGGTAATACTGAACAAAATCAAGGAGGAATATGAGAAACAGAACTCCATTGATTTTTCACTTGCCTCTTTCCTCACCTCCGTACATAACACCAACATTTATATTATTGACAAATCGAGCACCGTTGTGGCCTCTACCGACAAAAGCGAGGTAGGGCTTGATTTTAAGGGTTACACCGAATTTCTTGCCTTTTTGGAGGCTACCCGTATTAAAGGCGAATTTTCCGCACCGAGAGTCAGCTTGTCCATCATTGGATCCCAAATGACAAAATACTGCTATTTGCCTTCCGATGACGGAAAATACATCTTTGAAACAGGAATGACCATTGAGGATGAATACGGCCTTTTAAGCGGTACCAGCTTTTCTGATTTTGAAAGCCGTATTATCCAGGAGAATGCCTTCATCAACCGTATTATGATGTATGACTATAACGGTGTTGCCTACAAGAAGGATGCCTCCGGCGGCCAGCTGCGCATCGATGACGCCTCCCGTGCTTATTTTCAAAAAGCGCTGGATCATCGGACTGAGGTTGAGGTTGCGGGGCTTTATGACAATATGCCCGTTACCTACACCTACCTCCCCTATCAGATTATAGGGGCGGAGGGGGTTAACGAAACCAATGCCATTGAAATTATCTTTAACGACAACGAGCTTCGCGAAAGCCGCAGCTGGAATATACGCATCACCCTGC
>JAEXPO010000449.1 GCA_023446675.1 Bacillota bacterium
CTCCATAGCAAGGGCTATATTGAAGGATTCGCCCATTATTCTTCTGGATGAAGCCACCTCCAGTGTGGATCCGGAAAACGAGTGGGAGATTCAGGAGGCCTTAATGGCTCTGGCAGCCGACAAGACCCTTATTGTGGTTGCCCATCGTCTGAGTACCGTAGGCCACGCCGACAGGATTGTGGTGCTTGATAACGGCCAAATGGCCGAGGCCGGCACCCACGAAGAGCTGATCCGTGAAAACGGCCTTTATACCAGGCTTTGGGCCGAATCCTCCTTTTGCAATGAGGAAGTATATTAAAATCAATTTACAAAAAACCAATCTTTGCTATAATCTATTTATAATGAATAAAGGAGTGAATTATATGGGTTCTAACGTTTTTTTAAAGGATGATAAAAAACCTGGCGTTTTTCGTGTTTATAAAAGGCATGCCAAAATGCTTGGAGCAATTACTAATGATACTCCTATTTCTTTTTATGCCGGAAAAGGTGGTCTTGTATCCAGATACCCCTATTTGCTGGGTACTGATGATTGCTTAATTATTGGAACACCGGGTAAAATGCTTAAACCTATTACTGTTCTTCCCTATCGATCTATAAGCAGCTGCACCGTTGTACCTGGGGGATTCGGTAAAATTAAGATTAACTTTGGTATAGTAGGAAGTGCGCCCGTGGAGTACGCTCCTGGCTTCCTCAGGCAACAGGACGCTCAGCGTATATGCAATATTATCCTGGAAAAGTCACAGCCTGCCACTCATCAAACAGTTGTTCAAGGCAATAACTCATTGGCGGAGATAGAAAAACTTGCTGAACTGAAAAGTAAAGGCTTAGTTACTGAAGAAGAATTTCAGCTGAAAAAGAAACAGCTCTTAAATCTGTAGACAGGAACAAAATAAAGCATATTTTCGTTTTTTGCCCAGATTACGGTTGTTTTCATTTTGATAATTTGCTATAACAGTTTAAGTTCTCAGATAGCTTCAAAAATGCAGAAAAAACTTACATATGTCATAGGCAAACAAGCTTAGTTTAGAATTCCATAAAGGAAGCTCGGATCAGGCAGGCGGCTGCCCATTATTTGGACAGCCGCTCTCCCCCACTATTCGGCCTGATTGCCGCTCTCCAAGTCCCTTTGCCACAATTTGGCATTTTTATGTATCTTACATAATGAGGTATCGCCATGTCCAGCTTCACTGTGATAAATGAAGCAAATCACCGTTTTCCTGTGGTAGTAAACCTACCTCACAGCGGTACATTTGTTCCTCCCGATATGAAGGGAAATCTGCTTGCAACCGCGTGTCTATCCAATTCCGTCTGGTTTTTGCCGGAGCTTTTTGACTTTTTGCCGAAAATGGGCTGTACCACCTTAATCAATCATCTAAGCCGATATGTGGTGGACATGAACCGCTCTGCATTGGCCAACGGTGCCGGAGATTACCGGAAAACCGTTGTTTATCATGAGAATACCCAGGGAAAACCGCTTTATCTGTCACCGCCCGATGAATGTGAAATCAAACGGAGGATAAACCTCTATTATATGCCCTATCATGAGACGCTGGAAAAGCTTATCGAGGAAAAGCTCAAGGAGCATTCCACTGTACTTTTACTGGATTTGCACAGCTTTTTCATTGACTTTGTCAAAGGGGGCCATCAGGACGTCTACCTTTCCAACCGAGGTGGCCAGACCTCCTCCTCTGAAACCGTGAACCGCCTTCACAGCGCCTTTTGCCAACAGGGTCTTACTGTTTTGGATAACGCCATTATGGGGGGGCACGCCATAGGCCACTACCGAACGCTTTTCGGGGAATGCCTTGAGGGAGTATTGATTGAGCTTCGGTATACAAAATACATTGAAGAGAGGTACTTTTGCGAGGAAGAAGTGACACGGCGGGACGAAGAGCTGTTCCAAAGCGCAAAACAAAAGCTCAAGGCCGTTTTCATGCAGCTTCCCTGTTTTAAATATTGAGCTATAGCCCTAAGTAAGGAGCCATAGCCCCTCAAAGAAGCTTATCCTTAATTCAAAAGCTTTTCGCAGGCAGACAGGAATACCTCCGGGCGTTCAAAATGGATGTCATGCCCGCATTTTATGTTTATTCTTTCGCAATTTTCAATTAAAGCCTGAACCTTGTCCCCATCGCCATCCGTATTGGCTGCGTACAAAACGCCGTCCTTACCGTATTGGGTATTGGCCTTTAGGTAAATGACAGGGCATGTAAGACTTTTAAGAATATTCTCCTGATTCGCATCTTTCATCCACGAGCCGTCATAAAAAGCGTTTCCGAATCTGGGGTCATAATGGTCCATATAAAGAAGCGTACGCAACCAGGTATGTGGAACCCAGGAAATCTTGATAGGCTCACCCGGATTTTTTTGTCTGTACCTCACTGCCGATTCAACAATTTTATCCTTTAGCCCTCCAAAAAGAGTAAGCAGGTAGCCGTGCTTGAGATAATACAGGGAAAAATCCGTTTCAACTGTTTGACCTGCAAAAGCATGTGTAACCAAATAGGCATCGTACCAGGCAAAAGCGCCGTTGTCTTTCTGTATCTCTTCCGGTGTAACACGGAAAAGAGGGGGATCCTCCAAAACAAGTCCGTTAATCCGCGCAGGCGCGTTAGCTGCTATCCAGGCTGCCAGAATACCACCGGAGGAATGCCCCGATAAATAGCAATTCTCTTTAATAACATTGTTAATAAACCAAATAAGGGCTTCTCCGTTAGCCTGGCAGGAATACAGATTGGCACCGTGGCTCGACTCACCGTGTCCGTAACAATCCACGGCATAAACATGGAAGGCTTTTGACAGCTTGGGGAGCACCCTGGCATAGTCCTCCCACGCTACAGTCTGTCCATGAATCAAAAGCAAGGCGGGGCCGTTGCCGGGGCCTTCCCCATAGCTTATGACAGAGCCATCCGCCAGCGTCACCTTTTTGCTCTCAAACCCCGCCCGGATTGCCTTTTGTATCAAAGCCCTCTCGAAATGGCTATTGTTATAAAGATAGCTTCCTGTCAGAACAACCAAGAAGATTAAAACGGCCCCAATTATTCCCCACACAATCAGCATTTTTTTCACCTTTTTAGCTTTCTATTTCTTTTTTTCTTGTCCTTCATTTTTAGCCGGACCGAGAATGGCTTCCATTAAAGGTTCCATATTTCGCATAAACAGCTCCGCTTTTAATATGGCAATGCCTCCAAGGGCCTCGTCCCCAAGTATCATCAGGCTATCCCCCGGGCTAAATTGAAATACCTCCCGGGCCTTTTTTGGGATAACGATTTGCCCCCGTTCTCCCAAAGTGACTGTACCGAAAATATGCTTACCTTTGGGAGGAATAAGGTGCGCATCGGTTTCGTCGCCGTCATTAACCAGATTATCCAGGCTTACATCGTATAATTTGGCTAACGCAATGCAGTTAGCGATATCCGGAAGGCTGTCGCCGTTTTCCCATTTTGCAACCGCCTGTCGGGAGACGTTTATTTTTTCCGCGATCTCTTCCTGAGTGTATTTGTTTATTTTTCTAAGCATATGCAAATTCGTACTTATCATATTTTTACGCTCCAGTCATTTATAGTTTAATTAATTCAAAATGCATTATCCAGCAAGCAATCACAACATTTAATTATAATTAATGTTAATATCGGTTGCAATGAAGGTGTCTTTTATTCGGCATTCAGCAAAAATCCTTACTCCATGGTGCCCTCCTCTGGGGGGATTTAAACCCCACCCGCTTAGCGCAAGCATAGCTTGCGTTAAGCCCCCGGGAACCCTGTTGTTTTACAATAAAAAAAGCCGGGTCACAAGAACCCGGCGCCCCCTTTTAAAGAGCTCCCTACAAGCTCTCTGTCAGGAAGAAATAACAGATAAGATAAAGGCACTTACATATGTTAAACCTTTCCCTCCGAAGGTAACGAAGGGCGTATGTCAATGAGCTTACTCCTTTTCAAGGGTATCCACCCGCAGAGTATTGATATAGCATTCGGTTTTGGCATGAGGAGCATCGGCTTGAGGCAGAATGCCGATATCTCCGTTTCTGCCGTTTATTTCAAGGTTCTGAAAGGGCAGCGTGTATTTTGTGGCAAAAACGATTCTTTCCAACACATGTACGGATTGGGCAAACTCAAAGCTCTTTTCCGTCGTTTCCGTCTCCGACGAGACAGTGACGGCGACCCTGTTCTTGACACAGTCTGCGATAACCGAAACATCAAGCCAGGCTTCACAGGCACAAGCGCAAAGCTTCTTATTAAGTCCTCCCGAGCGCAGATACAGGCCGCCGTCGGATGAAAACAGCAGGCTCACGGGAGCCGCGCCGTGGCGATCCTGGAGAAATACGGCCACACCCTTTTCGCCCTCCGTTTTTTTCACCATCAGGCGGAACTCCGCCTTAACAAGTACTCCCGGAACAAACATCCGTTCCGCCAGCACCCGGTTGTAAGGATCCCAATCTGTCAGATACAGGCTTTTGTCGTTGTCCGAAGGATAGGCCTTTATTCGGGCTTCACCCCATTTGGGCACATAAAGGTTCCATCCCTCTGCCGGTCCTTCCGAAGCCGAAGCGCTAAAATCCTCCCTGACATTTTCCGTTTCCTGCCCTGTAATCGGAACAGGAACCCGGCAGCCCCAGATATCCTCCTTATTAACGCTGTAGGTCAGCCACAGAGCGCCGTCCTCCGGCTGGGGATTGTTCTCGGTTATACCTCTTACATACTGAGGACCAAGGTTTTTAAGCTTTCCCTCATAACGGCAGGGCGACACCTCCGGCGTAATGGTCAGGAGATTGTCAAAATCAACCCCGTTATCCCCCGTCACCACTGCCAGTGGCCATCGGTGGGCGCTGTCCGTGGTGGGATTGTACACCAGCGCATAACGGCCGTCACCGGTTTTCTGGCCCCACATTTTACCTGTTGAGGTTTCAATGGAATAAGCCTTTTCAAGCTCACTCCAGGTTTCGCCTCCGTCCCTGCTCAGGCTTGTCATGGCGTTTTTAAAAAAGCCCATCACATCACCGCCGGGGAGGGTATACCAGCCGAAAGCCTTTCCGCCGCGGGGCAGTGTAAAGGATTCATCAAAGCATTCCTCCTCCTGCCATTGCAGGGTTGCCAGCCTGTGGCTCAGAAATTCGTTGCAGGCTTCCACAAAACCCTTGTCCTCACTTTCCAGGTAAAACGGAAAATGACTGGTATTATTCTTATTGTAACCTCCTGGAAGATTATACTTCAAGAAGAAAATGGGTCCAAATGAAAAATCTTCTCTGATTTCCCTCACAACCCTGCCGACACCATAGCCATTGTTGGGACTGATATGGCAGTTTGGGCTGATACCATAAAAGGTTGAGGCCAGAAGCCTTCCTCCGGCGGTAACAAAAAAGCCCATCCGGTGATGTACAATGCACGGCGTTTCCTCTCCCTGAAGGAGTTCCTTTCCAGGCCCTTTATAGGGAGCTTTGCTTACCGAAGCCGGAGGAAAAAGCTCTTTTGGGCTGTCCCAGTCTATGCCGTTGGCCGAACGGCATAAAAAAACGGCGGACGGAGGCTCATGCTCCCCGATAGGGCCTGCCAGGTATTCAACAAGGAAATGCTCCTTCCAGTAAACCAGCATGGAGGCATGGTTATAAGTCCAGCCGCGTCCTTCGGGAGAAAGCGCTGTGTTCTTGGCAGACCTTACGATTTGGTAGTTGCACGCACCAATAGCATGCCGTAGTCCTCCGTCCCCAAAGCGGATATCCGCTTTTTCAGTATTATGGCAGCGTAGGTTGTTCCGGCTTACAATGCTTTCCCTGTATGTCATGGTCTGACCCTCCTTCCTTAAGCGGGCTATGCCCGCAACCAATTGCTGCGAAGCAATTGCAATATAACTTATTACCTAATAGCTGAAAAGCGTAAAAAACGAGATTTTTCATCAGCCACTTTATCCAATTGAATTTCGGGAAAAGCCCGCTTTAATGTATTGATACTTTAAGTCATTATGAGGAAGCTTGTTTTATTGGCACTTATCAGCTTTAAGGTATTTAGGTTTATAGAATCTGCCTGTAAATGGAAGCAAGAGTCTCCGCATCCATGTCCACAGGCGCCTGAAGAAACAGCCGTTCATTTTTCCTGGCATCCAGGGCCATCTCCAAAAGCCGATCCTCCATAACGCCGTACTTTGCAATGGAATAGACAGCCTCCAGCCTTTTGGCAAGGTCTTTTAAGGCGTTTACAAAAAGTGCTGCGCCTTCCTTTTCACACTCAAAGCTTTTATGCCACAGGCTTTCGGCCGCTTCGCACAGGCGGGCGCTGCAGGCGTCCTGAAGCTTCTCAATCACCGGCGGGAGAAGTGCCGCAATCCCGACGCCGTGAGGCACATGGTACTCGCCCGAAAGGGGGTATGCCATGGCATGAACGATATGGGTGGACGCTCCTGCCAGGCATACCCCGGCATAAAAGGAGGCTGTCAGCATGTTCTGTCGCGCCTCGGGATTATTCCCCTCACAGGCCTGGGCCAGGTTGCCGAAAATAAGCCGCATAGCCTCAAGGCCGAACATATCCGTAAGTCCGTTGGCCTTTTTGGACAGGTAGCTCTCAAGCGCGTGAGCCAGGGCGTCCAGACCCGTGGATACGGCCACATGCTTTGGGAGGGATTCTGTCAGCGTGCAGTCCAGAACTACCAGATCCGGTATCATCAGCGGGCTTACCACCCCAAGCTTCGTTTTTGCCTCCTCATCCAGCAAAATAGCGTTGGGAGTGGCCTCAGCCCCGGTACCCGCCGTTGTGGGAACGGCAACGAGCGTTAATCCCTTTGCCCTTATAAGCCCTCCATCGGTGGGGTTTTGCCTGAATTCAGGGTTTTTCGCCGCGGCAGCGGTAATTTTAGCCGTATCGATGACGCTTCCTCCGCCTACGGCAAGAATAAGATCCGCTCCCATATAATCGTCGTTTGCACAGACGGTTTTTATAAGGGCTACGGTAGGCTCGGCCTTTATATCCGAAAAAACCTGAGCAGTATAGCCCTCATTGACAAGACTGTCCTTTAGTCTGCCGCTGTGTCCCAGTCCTTCAATGGTTTTATCTGTGATGATAAGTATCTTTTGGGCAGCATCACTCCGGATAAGCTCCGAAAGCTTAGAAAAGCTGCCTCTGCCCGAAACAACCTTCCGGGGCAGATGAAGAATATTCCAATTTGTGTCGCCAGCCATTTTGTCCTCCTAATTCCAGTCCTTGTAATGCTTTTCCAGGACATTCCGCAAAACCGGATCCCACTGGGTGTAATCCCCGCCAAAGGGACTTCTCACCGGCCCCGCTTCAATCCCCAGAAGGTTAACGGCACGCTGCACGACGGAATTGGGGTTGCCAAGGTAAAAGCAGTCCCGTATAAAGCGGATGCCGTCCTGTATCTCACGGGCCTTTTCAAGCTCTCCTGCCTGAAACAGGTTGTAAATATCCGCCACTTTATTTGGAAACAGATTTCCGGTTCCGGCAACTCCGCCGCACCCGCCGGCCATGAGGGTGTACAATATAAGGGAATCGTTACCGGAGAGGACGGGGAATTGCCTTTCCGTCACCTCCAGGTACTGGAGAATCGTATCGAAATTTCCGCTTGAATCCTTAATCCCCACAATATTTTTTACACCGGCCAGGGTGCTCACGGCCTTTCGGCTGATGGCGCAGCCTGTTCTGGCAGGAATATTGTAGAGAATGATGCCAATATCCACGCTTGAGGCCACGGCCTTGTAATGGCTAATGAGCTCCCCTTCCGTCACCTGCCCGAAATAGGGGGTAATCACAGAAAGGGCGTCAACGCCGATTTGCTGGGCTGCCTCAGCCAGGGCCACCGTCTCTTTTGTGGTTACGGCCCCCACTCCTGCGCAAACCGGCAGCCTTCCCCCTGCCTCGTCTACGACAATTTCCATTACCCTTATTTTTTCATCCCTCGAGAGGGCATAAAATTCACCGTTGGTCCCAAGACAGAACAGACCGTGAACCTTTGATTTGAGAAAGCGCCTGACCTCGCTTCGCAGCAGCTCCTCGCTGACCTCCTCCCCGGCCGTCATGGGGGTGGTCATGGCCGGAAGTACGCCGAATGGCTTATACATTTTGTTTTCCTCCTTCAGCTGAATTTTGTGCAGTGTGTTTTAAATGTGTCGTATTTTTAAGT
>JAEXPO010000498.1 GCA_023446675.1 Bacillota bacterium
TTTATTTCCCGGGTAATTTGGCTTGCTGCATCCATGGCTATTCCTCGCTTTCAATTTTCAGTTTTATTTTATACAAAGTAAGCTATTTGCAGTACTCCTGCCCTTTATCCTCTTATCCCTTCACTCGCTGCCTTTGAGCTTCATAAAGCAGGACTGTCGCGGCGCAGGCCACATTGAAGGAGGAGGCCGAGCTGTCCTGGGCCATGGGAATGGAAGCCAGTACATCACTCATTTCAGAAAGATTTCGGCTGAGCCCGTCTGTTTCATTGCCTATTAAAAAAAGCAGGGGGCCTTTAAGCTCCAGATCAAAGAGGCTTTTGGAGCCGTGAGCAGACGTTCCCACCACGGTAAAGCCAGGATAGCGGCTTTTTTGAGCCTCAATCCATTGTGCAACGGCGGCACTTTCCTCAATACGGACAAAGGGCAACTTAAAAAAGGAGCCCATGGAGGCTGAAACCACCTCCGGATCATAGAAATCCACCCCATGCCCCGTCACAATAAGCCCTTTTACTCCCAGCCCGTCACAGGAACGGATGATGGTACCCAGATTCCCCTTGTTGGAGGGCCTGTCAAAGAGAATATAGACAGGATTGTCTGAATCCGGCAAAGGGCTTAGAATATCCGGATTGTTCTCCCTCATTTTAATTACGGCCATAAGCTCGGAGGTATCCTCCTTATTGCTTAAATCAGCCATAAGTCCTTTGGCAAGGCCATAATTCATGTCTGATTTGCAGGCTTCAAGAATTCCTGAGGCCCAATGTGAAAGAGGTGTCTCAAAGGAGTAAATAAAGGACTCCACAGTCCACTTGTTTTTAATGGCTTCATTTACATTTCGGACCCCCTCAACCAAAAAGGTGCCCATGCGGTACCTTTTATTCCGGTTGGTTTTCATTACCTCAAACCGCTGATAATCGGCGTTTTTTGAGTAAATTCTTCGTTCCTTCATGCTATCTCCCTTTTGTCACCAACTGTTAAGAGGTGAACGCTTCTGTAAATCAAAAGCTCAGGGGCCTCTAACCCCCTCCCTTTCAGCCGGATTTGCTTTTGCAAAGAGCTGCCGGTAAAAGACAACCCGCCTGCCTGCCTTTCCGGGGAAAAAGCGGGTAGCGGGTATCGTCAAAAGCTGTGCCTGCGGAAAGGTTCTTTGTAAACTTACCGTTTCACAAGGCTGCTAGTCCTCAAGGCCCTTAAGCTCATCAGGAAGCCTGTCCTCCTGATCCGCTCTTCGCGTGCCATCCTTCAGCACCCGGATAGTGTTTACATGGTATTCCTGAATGTCGGTCCCCTGCTCACTGTCAAGCTTAACCTTGACCCTCTCTTTCAGAAGGCAGATGGAAACCACCGTTCCGGGGCCCTGTGGGGTTTGAACAACCGCCTCCACCTTAGGCATTTTCTTAAGAAGGTATTCATAGGTATCCTGCTCATATTTAAGGCAGCACATGAGTCTGCCGCAGGTCCCGGATATTTTTGTGGGATTAAGGGACAGGGATTGCTCCTTAGCCATTTTTATGGATACAGGATGAAATTCGGACAAGTGGGTGCTGCAGCAAAGAGTTCTGCCGCAGGCTCCGATTGCCCCCATCATTTTAGCCTCATCCCGAACACCAATTTGTCTCAGCTCGATACGGGTACGGAATACGGAGGCCAGATCCTTTACCAGCTCACGAAAATCAACACGGCCGTCGGCTGTGAAGTAAAAAAGCACCTTATTATTGTCAAAGGTATATTCCACATCAATAAGCTTCATTTCAAGCCCATGCTTTTTAATTTTTTCCAGGCAGATGCGAAAAGCCTCCTGTTCCTTTTCACGGTTTTCCTCAACATGCCTGATATCCTCTTCGTTGGCCTTGCGGATAACATTTTTTAAAGGGGCGACAACCTCATTGTCGGTCACCTCATGATTGGGCACCACAACTTCACCGCATTCGATGCCCCGTGCTGTCTCTACAATGGCTTTTTCATTTTTTTTAAAGACAAAATCGCAGGGATCGAAGTAATATATTTTACCTGCAGTCCGAAAACGGACTCCGACAACATTAACCATTTATTTATCACTCCAGTTATATTTTAGGAAATAAGGGTTACCATATCGACGGCCAGCTGGTAATTAAGGTTATGTTTTAAATTGTTTCTCATGATTTCCAGTCTGTCGATATAATTGGCAAGCTCTATTCTATCATGTTTTTTTATATACTCCAAGAGTTTCCCTTTTTTATCCGGGTTAATAAGCCGTATCTCCTCGCTGCACAACAACAGCATCGCATCCCGGTACACCGACATCAATATATCCAGTGCCTGATTGCAGGCCTGTTTGTTCTTCGACAGATACAGATTAAGCTCCGCCTTTGACGCTGCATTGCTCTCTGCTGCAAAAACAAAGTCCATTACCTGCCGCCGTGTTTCCTCAAAGCCGCTGTCCGCCAAAAATTCAACCGCCTTTCCGGGAATTCCCCCGGAATAGGTCAGGGCATACTCACGGCCTTGAAAGAAAATACCGCCGCGCTTCAGTACCTCCTTAAGCTCCTCCTCCCTGTAGGGCGTCAAGGTTAAGTGGACAAGCCTTGAGCGAACGGTAGACAAAAGGGAGCTGTAAAGAGCGGTGGTAATGAAAATAACCCCATAGGAAGGGGGCTCCTCAAGGGTTTTTAAAAGGCAGTTCTGAGCGGCGGGAGTCATTCTTTCTCCGTCCTCAATAACATAAACCTTGCGGCCAAAGGCCGGTTTTGTTGCGATATCATCTATTAATGCCCTGATTTGCTCAATCCCGATTTTCTGGGTTAAAGCAGAGACCTGCATGTAATTGGGATTGGAGTCCATTTCAAAGCTGCGGCAGCTGCGGCACACGCCGCAGGGAGGCTTTGCAGTCTCACCCGTACATAAAAGCATTTTTGCAAAAGCCCGGGCCAGCGTAAGCTTTCCAACGCCGTCAGGCCCGCACAGTGCGTAGGCATGGGCCATGGCCCCGCTTTGGTATAACTCGGTAAAACGGTTTATAAGGGCCTCCTGGCCGATAAACCCATTCCATTCCGAAAGCATTTAATTTTCCTTTCCGACTTTTATGCCTGAAAGCGGGCTGTTCCCGCAACCTAATAGATTAAAGGGGCCTGCAAACAGCATATTTTTAATTGCCGCTTCCAATCTATACGGCACTAAAGAACAAGATCCAGTACCAAGCCCCGAATATCCTCTATTTTACCCAGAATTTCAAGATGATCCTGCTCGGTGCTGAGAACAGATTTTGTGAGAGACTCCAGTTTTTCATTAATGGTTTTTACAGTAGCAAAAACCCTGTGCCTGCCTCTTCTGTCCAGAAAGCTCTCCTTGGAGAATTTACTGGTTCCCTTCACCGCTTCATCCAGAAATTCCATAATCAGCCTTTTATAAGCCTTTAACTCACTGATGTCTACATGAGCCGACAGCTTTTTTCCCTGTTCGGCAATTTGCTTGGCCTTTTTCTGAAGCTCCTCTTCCTGATTATCCTTTAAATTGCGGCCCAGCTGATTGCCAAATTGGGAATGGCTTAGATCTCTTACCCGCCCCGCACTTCTGTCAACGCCAGGGGTGATGCGCTGAGGCTTTCCTCTGGAATTGCTGTCTACCTTTATACCCATTTTAAGTGCCCCCTTTTTCCGGTATTACCTGTTAATATCCGTAAGAACAGTAAGTCTACGGCATCCTTTTAGCCAGGAATTCTTCCATATGGCTCCGGATTTGCTTAAAAACATCCTCCGGATTCTCATTAACATGAATCCGTTTTATTCTTTCAGGGTATTTATCGGCAATAAGGCTGTATCCTCCGTAGACCTTGCGATGAAATTCCATTTCCTCACGTTCAATGCGATCGGCCTCCTGTCCTGTGGCATCCCGCCTTTTCATGGCAGTATCCGCGTCCACGTCCATAAAAAAGGTAAGATCCGGCAGGCAATCTACTATGGCAGGCGCGTTGACCGCTATAACCGTGTCCAGTCCCAGACCTCGTCCAATGCCCTGGTAAGCATAGGAGGAATCCACAAATCGATCGCAGATGACAGCCTTGCCCTCGGCCTTCCGTGGCTTTATAACCGTGTGCACAAGCTGAGCCCTGGATGCGGCATATAAAAGCATTTCCGCAGCGGCGCACATTTCTTCATTTTCCTTGTCCAGCACCAGATTTCTAATTTTTTCCCCGATAGGCGTACCTCCGGGTTCCCTCAGATGGCAGACCTCCATCCCCCTGGCCTTTAAATACTCCGTAAGCTTTAATATCTGGGTAGTCTTACCCGAACCGTCATTGCCCTCAAAGGTAATAAATAGCCCTTTTGTCAATCTGCTTCACTCCAAATGCTTATTTTGCCGTTCTTTACTCCGTGGACGGTTCCCCCCATTTTCAGGAGAGCCTCCAGATAATTTACCGCTTCCCTGCTTATTCTTTCTCCCGGGTATATAAGCGGGATTCCCGGCGGGTAGGGTACCAGCGCTTGTCCGCACACCGCACCTTCCCCGCTTGAAAGGCTAACCGTTCGGGTCCTTCCCCATAAAGCCTTCCATAAGGGGATAACCCTTTCAGGCTCCGGCGGCAAGGGAAGACTTAACGACTCCCGGAAGGTCCCCAGGCCCTTCGTCTTGAAATCCGGCGAAGATTCCAGCTTTTCCAGAGCTTTTTCAAGCCTGATAAAATCCTCTTGCCGGTGAAAAGGGGTTGTAATAAGCACCACATGCTCCGGATCAGCCATTTCGGATACAACTCCCGTTTCACGTCTTAACAGGGCTTCAGCCTGGAAGCCGTCCCTGCCTGTTCCGGAAACAGAAATGACCAGACGGGTAGGGTCCGACTCTACCCTTTCACTTCTGACTTCAGCACGTTTTATGCCTTTCCTTTGAGAAAGCCTTTGGTCAAATTGGTCAAGGCTTTCCAAAAGATTATCATAAAGCTCCTCCCCTTTATTTTCCATGAAAGATCTGGCCGTGTCAATGGACGCCATTAAAACATAGGAAGGACTGGTGGTTTGATACATGGAAACAGAGGCCGCAAGCCTTCCTTGTGATACCAGGCTGCCCTTGCGCCTGTGTACCAGGGCGGTTTGGGTAAGTGCGGGCAGTGTCTTGTGAAGGCTTTGAACACAGACATCGGCTCCCTGCTCCATAGCCGTTTCAGGCAATCGGGGGTGAAAAATAAAATGAGCTCCGTGGGCTTCGTCCACCAAAAGGGGAATGCCGTGTTGATGACAGCTTTCAGCTATTTTTTTCAAATTCGGCGCTGCCCCGTAATAATTGGGACGGGTAAGCAGCACCCCTCTGGCATCCGGATGCTTCTGGAGCGCTTCCCTTACTTCCTCCTCCCCCACGCCCGCAGGCAGGCCGGAGGCATTATTTCGGCGCGGCTTTACAAATACCGGTTCCCCCTGAACAAGTGCCAGCCCATAAAGCACGGAACGGTGGCAATCCCTGTCTATAATAAGCTTGTCCCCCGGGCCTGCCACAGCCCGGATCATTGCGTAGACTCCTGAGGTGGAGCCATTGACCAAAAAAAAGCTCTCTTCGGCACCAAAAGCCCGGGCTGCAAGGGCCTGGGCTTTTTCTATTATGCCGTCGGGAGAATGAAGGCAGTCGGCACCCGGAATTTCGGTGATATCCAGGCTTCCCGCCTCAGTAAGCTCCGGAGGAAGCCCCCGTCCCATCACATGTCCGGGCATATGAAATGGAAGGGGCTTTTCCGAACGATATTTTTTCAGCATTTGATAAAGTGGTGCGTCTTCATATAAGGACATGGTTTATTCCACCCGGATCTTGGTCCAGATATCGTTATAGATGGTTTTGTATTCGCCAAGATCAATATAGACATCACTCTTTTCCAGCACTTCCTCGGAAGGCCAGTAGGCGTCCATTTCAAAGATCTCGGGATTTTCCTCCCTCATCATGCGGATGGCTTCGGTATTGGGGCTGGTGTAGCCCACTTCCTGGGAGTTCTGGAAGGCAATATCCGGATCCAGCATGAAATTAATAAACATTTCGGCTTCCTTTTTGTGCTTGGCGCCTTTAGGAATAACCATGGCATCAAACCACACATTGGTGCCTTCCTTGGGGATGGCATAGTCTACATAGCTGAAATCCGCCTCATCCCAGTACAAATCCATGGGATCTCCCGAGTAGGTTACGCCCATAGCCGCATCGCCATTGGCAATCATCTCTTTGATTTCATCGCCGTAATACCCTAAAACCTTCTGTTGAAGAAGCAGGTTCTGTGCTTCAAGCAGCTGGGCATCGTCGGTGGAGTTCATGGAAAAGCCCAGCTTCTTGAGGGCGACCCCCATGGAATCACGGACATCCTTTTTCATAATGACCTTGCCCTCGTATTTTTCATCCCACAGAATGTCCCAGCTTTCGACAGGATCGTCCACCAGGTTCTTATTGTAAAGAATGCCGATGGTTCCCCAGAAATAGGGTACGGAATACTCATTATTGGGATCATACTCCATGTTTTTAACTTTTTCGTCAATATACTTATAATTAGGAATATTGGAAAAGTCAAGCTTCTCCAGCATATCCTTTTTAATCATTTCCGAAATGGCATAGTCCGAGGGAAACACAAGGTCGTAATTGCTGCCACCGGCTTCCAGCCTGGAAAGCAATACCTCGTTGGTCTCATAATACTTGTAATTGACCGCGATACCCGTACGCTCCTCGAAAGCGTCGAGAAGGCTTTCGTCCATGTACTCTCCCCAGTTAAAAACATTAATGGTCACTTTGCTTCCGCAGCCGCCCAAAAACAGGACCGAGCATATAACGAGAAGCAGGGTAAGCAGGGGCTTTTTCATAATAGCAGTTCCTCTCCTTTTTCACTCTTTTTATTAATAACCAGCAGCAATACAACTACTGTGATGAACATAAGCGTGCTCAGTGCGTTGATGGTGGGCTTTACTCCCCTTTTCGCCATGGAGTAGATGAGAATGGACAAATTGGTGGTGTTGGTGCCCGCCGTAAAAAAGCTTATGACAAAATCGTCGATTGAAAGGGTAAAGGCCAGAAGGGCTCCGCTTAATATTCCCGGAGAAATTTCAGGCAGGATAACCTTTCTGAGAGCATAGGACGGTGTAGCTCCCAAGTCCATGGCTGCTTCCGCCATATGACGGTTGAGCTGCCTGAGCTTGGGCAAAACCGCCAGGATGACAAAGGGCGTACTGAAAAGCACATGAGCTATGAGCATGGTTACAAAGCCCAGCTCAATGCGCATGAAGATAAAAAGTGTCATTAAGGCCACACCGGTGACAATATCCGGATTCAGCACCGGCAGGTTATTGAGGTTTAAAATAACATTCCGGCTCACTCTTTTCATGTTGTGAATGCCAATGGCCGTTACCGTACCCAGTACGGTTGAAATAACGGTGGACAGCACGGCAATGATAATGGTGTAATAAAGGGCCTCTTTAATCTGGCGGTCGTTGAAAAGATCCACATACCATCTTAGGGTAAAGCCACCCCACTGTCCCCTGGATTTTGAATTGTTAAAGGAAAAGACAATGAGCAAAAGGATGGGAGCATACAAAAAAACAAATATAATCCCCAGATAAATACGTTCCACCGCTTTTTTCATTTGCTCCTGACCTCCTCTTCCGCAGCGGCCTGCCTGTCAATACGGGACATAACGGCCATAGAAATTAAAATAATGATCATCAGAATAATGGACAGGGACGATCCGAAATGCCAGTTTCGGTCCGACAAAAACTGCTGCTCGATAAGATCCCCGATGAGCGGTGTTTTTCCTCCGCCTAAAAGCCCTGAGATAACAAAGGTGCTTACTCCGGGCAAAAAAACCATGGTAATGCCCGAAACGACACCGGGCAGGCTTAGCGGCAGTATAACCCTTATAAAGGAAAGAACTTTGTTGGCCCCCAGATCGGCGGCAGCTTCAAGAATGTGCCCGTCAATTTTGCTTAATACCGTGTATATTGGAAGTACCATAAAGGGCAGAAAGTTATAGACCATGCCAAGAAGAACGGCACCTTCACCGGGCATAATTTCCAGCCGTGGAAGCCCTAAAAACTCCAGCATAAGGTTAATAAAGCCGTTGGGTGATAAAAGCGACATCCAGGCATAGGTTCGAAGAAGAAAATTCATCCACATGGGGACAAGGAGAAACATGAGAAGCATATTCCTGTATTTGGG
>JAEXPO010000546.1 GCA_023446675.1 Bacillota bacterium
GCCAAACCGTGGGAGAGCTTTATTTTCTGGGAGTATCCAGAGAAGAAATAGATGCGGTAATTGATGAAATCCAGTACTCGAATAAGGAGGATAACCAAGGATGATTGAAATTCGTGATCTTAAAAAATCCTTCGAGGGCTTTAAAGCGCTGGACGGCGTCAGCATCACCGGAGCCAACGGCTCGGTTTATGGCCTGGTAGGGCCAAACGGGGCGGGAAAGACCACCCTCTTTAAACATATGACGGGCGCTTTCATCCCTGACAGCGGCACCATCACTATCGACGGTGAGCCTGTCTTTGAAAACCCTGCTCTTAAAGCCCGTATTGCCTATATACCCGACGATCTTTATTTTTTTCCTCAAGCCAATTTGCTTGATATGAAAAAATTCTATAAAAAGGTTTATCCGGTCTTTGATGAAGACCGGTTTAGAAAACTTGGGGAGGTATTTCCTTTTGACGCAAGAAAGAGCCTCCGGCGCCTGTCCAGAGGTATGCAGAAGCAGGCTGCTTTCTGGCTTGGCATCTGCTTAAGGCCCGATTATATGATCCTCGACGAGCCGGTGGACGGGCTGGACCCTGTTATGCGCCGAAAGGTATGGAGCGTCCTTATGCAGGATGTGGCGGAAAGAAATATGACCGTATTCATCTCCTCCCATAATTTGAGGGAGCTGGAGGATGTATGTGATCACGTGGGCATTCTGCATCAGGGCAAGGTGCTTCTGGAAAGAAGCCTTACCGAGCTTCAAAGCAATATATTAAAAGTACAGATTGCCTTCAAGGACGAGCCGCCTGCTGAAATGGAGGAGCTCAATATCCTCCACCGTCAGTCCAGCGGCAGAGTGTGGATGTACATTGTCCGGGGTGAAAAGGATGCCGTGCTTGAAAGACTCCACGCTTTCAGTCCCCTCCTGGTGGATGCCCTGCCCCTCACGCTGGAGGAGATTTTTGTGTATGAATTAGGAGGTATGGATTATGCCGTTAAAAATATCATTCTTTAATCCCGGTCTCTTTTTTAATAATTTAAAACGGTTCTGGCTCTCCTGCTTCGCTTACTCCTTCTTTCTTATCGTGTCTCTGGGGGGGTATTTAAGCAGCTTATCCCAGCGGTATGATTACAGCTCAAACGGAGCCGACCTTAATGATTTGAGCCTCAGGCTTCTTACAAGCAACAGCGGCTATATGACTTACTTTTTTGTCTTATTCCCACTCCTTGCCGCTTTGCTGGTTTTCTCCTACATGCACTTTCAAAAAAATACGTCCATGATTCATTCCCTGCCCCTAAGCCGCAAGACTCTTTTCTGGACCAATTACCTCTCGGGGCTTACCCTTTGCGGACTGCCGGTGGTGCTGGGCGGGTTGTTTCTTTTGTTTGGAGGCCTTTCCATAGGTGTCCCCTTTCCCCATCATGTATTCCTCTGGCTTGGAGTCAGCCTCTTAGTGACCTTCCTCATCTATTCCTTTGCCGTTTTTGCCGGAATGTTCACAGGCCACATGGGCGCCCATACCCTCTTCTTCTATATTTTCAATTTCCTGGCACTTTTCTTTATTATTGTGCTGGAATTTATCCTTTCAAGCTTTGTCTATGGCTTTAACGGCATCAGCTTCAGCTATTCACAGCCCTTTTCACCCTTTACTTATGTCAGGCAGCTCTATTTGGGCTTTACCGGGCAAACAGGCGAGGTTGGGGTCATCATAGGGTACCTTATTGCCGGTATTCTCTTCACGGCGGCAGGCTATGCCCTTTATAAGAGAAGGCATATTGAAACAGCCGGAGATGTGGTCAGCCTCTCCTTTATGAAGCCTGTTTTCAAATACAGTGTCGCCTTTTGTGCCTCCGCCCTATTAGGCATTTTTATCCTGGAGGCCTTCAGCATTGAAAAAACCCTGCTGTCCATTATTCTTTGCTACTTTATTGGCGGCTTTATCGGCTACTACTCTTCCGAAATGCTTCTTAAGAAAAGCTTTCGGGTATTCAAAAAAGCTTTTCTAGGATTTGCCGTCTACAGCATCGTTCTTGCTTTGTTTCTTTCAAGCGTTTATTTTGACTTCTACGGTTATGAAGAAAGGCTTCCCTCCCCCGAGAACGTGGCTGCCGTCCGAATAGGAACCTACCGTGACTCGCGGCTGGATGTGCTTTTAAAGCCCGAGCAATACAATCCTAACCAGCACAGCTACCTGTTTTCGGATCCTATTTTATCCGCCAATCCACCTTCTCTTCTCACCGGAAAAACGCTGGAGGATCTGAGGGCAAGCTACGGCGTAGTTCAGGATGAGGCAACCATTCGCCGGATTGTGGCGCTTCACCGTTATATTATTGAGAATAAAACCCTTTATAAGGAGTGGTATCAGTCGGACTGGGGCAGCGACTACGCTAATGCCTATTCCGTAAAAGAAGAAATTAATCCCGAAATACCCGCCACCCAGCCCTTCAGTATTTATATCACCTATTTGCTTGAAAACGGGAGTATTCTGGAGCGAAGCTACCCTTTATATTACGATACAAATAATCCGGGACAGCTGGACGCCCTGTTGAGGGAGCTTCTGTCCACTCCCTCCCTTAAAACAGTTTACGAGCCTTTATACACCATTACAGCGGATGATTTGTATGGCATTTCCCTTTACCTGGAGGCAGACGGGAAATCCTCCCTTGAAGCAGGAGGCCGGATTGAGGTGACTGACGAAGGGCTAATGGACAGCCTTTTAAAAACCTATCTGGAAGACATCTCCCTGCAGGAACCGCTGAGCCCTTTTATCACCAACTCATACTACTATGGAATTGTGGGTAATATGGAATTTGTGGTCAAAGACACCCTGTCCTATAATTCCACCTTTTACAATAAGGGCACCTCACGAACCATTTACTTTAATTATGAAAAAACCCTCCAGCTTTTGAAGCAGGAGGGGATTATAAATGCTTTACCTGGACAATAAGACAAAGGAACAATTTTTCTTGCTCACAAAAGGATTGTAAAAGAACAGGCCGTTAGAAATAGCGGCCTATTCTTTTTTCAACATCCTTTTTAAAATCCTCTATTTTTTGAAGCACATAATCGGTCATATCCCCATTTCCAGCTTCTATAAGAGGTGTGAGATCCATGGCGTAGCTGACGGCTCCCGCCTCGTCCACCCCATGGGATTCGGAAAAGGTGGCATTAGACAGGCGCCTGCCCGCAGCCGCCAAATCGTAGCGCTTGCCTCCGGTTATCTGGGAATCGTGCACCTCAAGCACAGCCGAACCGATATTGGGATGGCTGTCTGCAATAAGGTGCAGCTTTTCCCCGTCGGAGAGCCAGTCCAGGTTTCTCCAAACCTCACAGCCGTAAACCTTGCGCGGCCTTTTTTCCTGAGGAAGGCTCCTAATGGCTTCTATTGTTCTTGCAAGAACAGCCACATGAGTATCATGCTTGTCGGCGGGATTATGGGTGTAAAGTATGTCCGGAGCCGCGCTGCCGATAAGAAAGGCCAGCTCCTCAGTCAAATCCGGGCAGGCCTTTTGTTTTACCTCTGAGCTGGAGTAATTAAGCAGGGCCACGCCGGAGTATTCTCCCACATAAGCCGCTTTCTTTTGCTCCTTTTTTCGAACCTCTATCATTTCCTCATTGGTGTAAGCCCCGTAAAGACCGCTTCTGGGACTTCCCGCCCCATCGGTGGCCACAACTCCGAAAAACCAGGCATCCTTTTTGCCGAAGCAGTTTAAAATACCCTCCAGAGCCAGCATTTCAATATCATCCTGATGGGCTGACACCCCCATATGTGTGGTGCGGGACAGAGCAAGCTTCTCTGCAGCTCCATCGGGAACATAAAACTCAGCCCCTGCTTTTTTTAATTTAAACGCCTTATCCATAGGCCACTCTCCTACCTTTCCTTCCATGCTTCAATTGAAATTTTATGTTACTAAAATTCCGATAGAAGCTTCCATTAAAGGGGGATGACTTTGGGCCAACCCCCCTCTTTCTGGAATCCTCAAAACGACCCCATTGCCGTTATTGGCTATTTTATGTTCCTGCCTCAGCGGGTTACGGTTACCTTTGAAAGGCCTCTGGGTGAATCCGGGTTTAAGCCTTTGCATAAAGCCAGATTAAGGGCAAACAGCTGGCCGGCGGTAATACCGGCAAAAGGGGTTATAAATTCACCGCATTCGGGAAGATGCAGGGTGCAATCACTTAACGCAGCCGCCTCCTCACCGTTGGTCAGGGCAAGAATATCCGCTCCCGCACCCTTAAGCTTCTTAATCATTTCAAGCATACCCTCGTAGCTTGGCCCCCTGGGTGCTATAACCACTACCGGCGTATCCTTTTCCACCATGGCAAAGGGGCCGTGATGAAAATCGGAGGCCGCATAGGCCCTGGCGCGAGTATAGGTAGTTTCCTGAATTTTCAAGCCCGCCTCCAGCGCAGTGGCGTAGTTAATGCCTCTGGCAAGCACAAAGCACTCCTCAACGAAGCGATACCTTGCTGAAAGCGCCGCAATGGCGTTCTCCGTATCCAGAGTTTTTTGAACGACAGCCGGCACAAGGGCTAACTCCCGGTTCAGCTGGGCATCCCCGCTCCAAAGGGCGGTAAGCTCAGCCATAAGAAGCATTTGAGAGGTAAAGGTCTTAGTGGCAGCCACACTTTTTTCAAGTCCTGCCCCGCAGAAAAGAGGAAACTGGCAGGCCTTGGCAAGAGGGGAATCCTCCTGATTGGTAATGGCAGCTGTTACGGCTCCCGCCGCCTTGGCTGCAAGAATCACTTCCAGTACGTCCTGAGCCTTGCCGGACTGGGACAGGCCCACCACCAGGCTGTTTTTCGTCTGCAGGCTTTTTCCGTAGAGGGTTAAAACCGATGGCGCTGCCATGGACACCGGAAGACCCAGCTTAATTTCCAGCAGGTATTTTCCATAAAGGGCCGCATTGTCAGAAGTACCCCGGGCAACTAAAATAACAGAGTGAATCTCTCTTTTTTTCAGCTCCTCCACCAGAGCGTTCATAACCGTTCTGTTTTTTATAAGGCAATTTTCAAGTACCGCGGGCTGTTCCCCGATTTCACTTCGCATTAAGGTCATATAAGCCTTCCTCTCCTTCTCAAGTGCTGTTATTCAGCTTTGCGAGAATACTGCTTTTTATGAGACAATATTCGCTACCGTCTGCTGTATAAGTCTAGTTGTATATACCATTAACTTTATTATAAAACCTTCCGATGGGTAATGCAAGCTTATTTGCTTTGATCGGAAAGATAAATTCGCGCATGGTAGGCAAACTGATCGGAACGGTAGATGCTTCTCTCGTAGGAAAAAACCTGTCCGGGAGAGGTAAAGCTTAAGCCTGATATCCTTAAAACCGGTGTTCCGGTGCCAATCCCCAAAAGCTTGCGCTCCTCCGAGGGAGGCACCGCAGCTTCAATTTTACTGTCCATATAGGTAATGGCCAAACCGTATTCTTCTTTAATAAGGGCATACAGGGACTTGGTTAAATCCTGTCTTTCAAGTCCGGGGCAAATGCTCTCCGGAATGAATACCTCCTCTATGGCAACCGGATGCTGATCCGCCGAACGTATGCGCTTAAGGGTGTAATAGGTTTGATCCTCCGGCAGAAAAAGCAAATCCCGTATGACCTGATCTTTTCCATCCGTCTTAAAGGAAAGAACACGGGTAATGGGTTCCATCCCCATACTCCTCACGGTTTCCGAAAAGCTTCGTATGTCCCTGTGTTCAATTTTCGTTCCTGAAACAAAGGTCCCCCGCCCTTTTTCCCTTGTGAGAAGCCCGTCGGCCGCAAGCTGATTCAGGGCCTGCCTCACCGTCATACGGCTTATACCGTACATTTCGGACAATTCTCTTTCCGATGGGATAAGAGCACCTTCCTCGTATTCCTTGTTCTTCATTTTTTCCAGAAGGATATTATAAAGCTGATAATACACGGGAATAGGACTTTTTTTATTGAGATACGTCGTCTTCATTACTTCATCCAATCCTGCCGTTTCCTCCGGAGCCTGCCGGACAGCAGCAGCTCCGACAACGCCGGAGCATTTTAATGTTTTGATTATAGCCAATATGCATTTTAAGATCAATGCCTATTGGATAACTTAAGAACATTATTTGTTGAGATTCTTCCAGATACCGAATAAAATCCATGGTAATGTATATCTTGTAATTTATGACATGTGCTTATTTTTATAGCCTTGCGCATTTATATTGTGTTATAATGACTAGTTGTGTGAAAGCAGGAAATAAATACAGCTTATAAACGCACTTTTTCCGTTTCATAGATTTAAACCGCAGGAGGCCTGAATGAAAAAGAAAAGCTATGATACCATAATGATTGGCTGCGGTACAGCGGGTATATTCGCAGGCTACGAACTGAACAAGCTTAGCCCGGGCATGAGCATACTCATGCTTGAACAGGGCAACGACATTTACCACAGAAGCTGTCCTATTGTGGATAAAAAATGCGAAAGCTGCATTAGCTGCTCTTCATGCGCCATTATGAACGGATTTGGCGGCGCGGGCGCCTTTTCGGACGGCAAGTACAATTTTACAACCCAGTTCGGTGGATGGCTGAGCGACTATCTTGACAAAAGGGTTATTATGGATCTCATTGAATATGTAGATACCATTAATGTGGATTTTGGTGCTACTCTTCAGCGATTTTCCACTGATTCTCCCGAAGCCCGAAGTATCTCCCGCAAAGCGCTGTCCTATGATCTTCATTTGCTGGATGCCGAGGTTAAGCATCTGGGTACGGAAAACAATAAAAAGATTCTAACCAATCTGTTTGATTTCTTAAGCGAAAGAGTCGAAATTGTTTGTCGTTCACCCGTTGAAGCCATTGAACCTCTGGAAGACGGCTACCGTGTGGTCCTTACGTCCGGCGAGGAAGTAATGTGCCGCTATCTGGTTGTCGCACCGGGCCGTTCCGGCGCCGAATGGTTTTCTACTCAATGCAACAGGTTAAATTTGCCTCTTATAAACAATCAGGTGGACATCGGTGTCCGGGTGGAGCTTCCCGCCATGGTCTTCGAGAGTATTACCGATATTGTTTATGAATCCAAATTTCTTTATCGCACCAAGCAATACGGCGATCTGGTTCGCACCTTCTGCATGAATCCTTACGGACATGTGGTAAGCGAGAACGTTGACGGCATTATTACAGTTAACGGCCACAGCTATACGGATCCCGCACTTCGCAGCAGCAATACCAACTTTGCCCTTTTGGTAAGCAACCGCTTTACCAAGCCCTTTAATCAGCCCTATCAGTATGGCAAGCGCATTGCCTCCCTTTCCAACATGCTGGGAGGAGGTGTCATTGTACAGCGCTTCGGCGATCTTATAAAAGGAAAGCGCACAAACGAGCACCGCCTTTCCCAAAGCTTTACCCAGCCAACCCTCAAGGCAACTCCCGGTGATTTGAGCCTTGTTCTTACCAAACGTCATTTAGATAACCTTATCGAAATGATTACAGCCCTGGATAAAATTGCGCCGGGTACAGCCAACAACGATACGCTTCTTTATGGTGTAGAGGTTAAATTCTACAGCTCGAGGCTTGAATTAAGCTCCCAGTTTGAAACCAAGCTCCCTAACCTGTTTGCAATCGGCGACGGCGCCGGAATTACAAGAGGGCTCTCACAGGCTGCTGCCAGCGGAGTCCACGTAGCCCGGGTTATTGCAGGAAGATAGCACATAAACTGCAAAACAGGTAGAACATGTTATTGTACTTTGGGTTTTGGAAGAATATAATGTTCTTAATTGTCTTTTAACAAGTTTATAAGGAATTGAGTGATATCTATGGCTAAATTTGTTTTAAAGCGTTTAATCATTTCTCTTTTTACATTGTGGGTTATGTATACCCTCACATTTATTTTAATGAACGCAGTACCGGGAAACCCCTTTTTAGGGGACAAGCCCCTTCCCGAAAATGTTATGCAGAATCTTATTAAAAAATATGGTTTGGATCAGCCCCTTTACAAGCAGTACCTGAGCTATGGCAAGGATCTGCTCCACGGCGATTTCCGTATGTCCATTGCCAAGCGCTCTCAGAGTGTTATCAGTATTATTCAGAGAGGCTTTCCTATATCCGCCAAGCTGGGGCTGGTTTCAGTAGCCTTCGCTACCGTAGTGGGAACCCTTCTTGGAATTGTAGGTGCCTTAAAGCGTAATACCATTGCCGACAGAGCGGTGATGCTTTTCTCCACCTTGGGAATTGCGGTGCCCTCCTTCGTTGTGGCAACCTCAAGTATCATTCTGTTTGCCGTTACCATTAAAATTTTTCCAACCTACGGCCTGGACACTCCCCTTCATTACGTGCTGCCAGGTTTGGCGCTGTCCTTTATGCCCCTGTCCTATATTGCCCGTCTAACCCGCTCTACCATGCTGGACGTTATTAATCAGGACTACATACGTACGGCACGTGCAAAGGGCTTGACCGAGAAGGTCGTTGTATTTAAGCATGCGCTTCGCAATGCCATTTTACCGGTAGTCACCTATCTTGGTCCTCTGGTAGCCGGTATTATTACAGGTACCTTTATCATTGAGAAAATTTTTGCCATTCCAGGACTGGGCCGGTATTTTGTGGACAGCATTACCAACCGAGATTATCCCGTCATTCTGGGAACCACCATTTTTTATGGTGCCATCACAATTATCATGAACTTACTGGTGGATGTCATTTATATCCTTGTTAATCCCCAGATTAAGCTGGAATCTTAAGGGAGGCATGCAGAAAATGAGTCGTTTTGTTACCAATACCCCCCCTCCGGAAGTAGCCCGTGAACTATTCATACCTGCCACCGATGAGGAAAAGGCCGCAGCCGAGGTTATGCGTCCTACCACCACCTACTGGCAGGATGCATGGAGAAGACTTAAGCAGAATAAGCTGGCTCTGGGCTCTCTTATCATCGTCAGCATATTATTTATTGCATGTGTCATCATTCCCATGATATCGCCCTACGGCTTTGAGCAGATTTTAAAGGATGAGGTTCAGCAGCCCCCTTCCCTGCGTCACCCCTTCGGTACGGACAATCTTGGCCGTGACCTGTTGGTGCGCTGCATGGTAGGAACGCGTATTTCTCTTGCTATCGGCTTTATCTCCGCCATCTTCGTTACCATTGTCGGTATTGTTTACGGCGCTGTTTCCGGTTACGTAGGCGGTTGGGTTGATACGGCCATGATGCGTGTGGTTGATGTTATTTACGCAGTGCCCACCGTTCTTATCGCCATTCTTCTACAGGTTGTATTGGATGAGCCTATTCGGAACTGGGCCATCCATAACCCGTCCCTGGGCGTTTTACAGGATATCGGCGTGGGCATATTCAGCATCATTGTGATTATGATTCTTCTGTTTTGGGTGGATATGGCCCGTATTGTCCGCGGACAGGTACTGGCTCTGAAGCAGCAGGAATATGTTATGGCCTCCCGTACACTGGGCGCCAAGGGAAAGCACATTATTTTCAGACATCTTATTCCCAACTGTATGGGTGAGATTATTGTTACGGCTACCTTTAAAATTCCTCAAGCCATTTTCTATGAAGCCTTCCTAAGCTTTATCGGACTTGGTGTAAGCCCGCCCATGGCCTCTCTGGGCTCTCTTGTAAACAGCGGCATTAAGACCATTTACACCTATCCTCTGGATCTTATTTTCCCCGCTGTTCTGATAAGCTTAATCATTCTGGCCTTCAATCTTCTGGGCGATGGCCTTAGAGACGCGCTTGATCCGCGTCTGAAAAGATAAGGAGGCGTCAAAATGAGTAATTTGCTTGAAGTAAAAGATTTAAAGGTTTCTTTCTTTACCCACGCAGGTGAAGTAAAGGCTGTAAACGGTATATCCTATAACATAGAAAAAGGCGAAGTGCTTGGTATCGTGGGTGAGTCCGGATCCGGAAAAAGCGTTTCCGCCTACTCCCTCATTGGACTCATTGCCCATCCCGGCAGAGTGGTTGGCGGCGAAATCCTTTTTAAGGATAAAAACGTCATCGCCATGAGCAAGGAAGAGAAAAGAGCTCTTAGGGGTAAAGAGATCGCAATGATATTCCAGGACCCCATGACCAGCTTAAACCCGCTCTTTTCCATCGGCAATCAAATAAAGGAAGGCCTGAAGCTTTATTTCAACATGACCGGGGAGGCTGCCGACAAGCGTGCCGAGGAGCTTCTTACACTGGTTGGAATAAACGATCCCAAGCGCCGCCTGAAGCAATATCCCTTTGAATTTTCAGGAGGTATGCGCCAAAGAGCCATGATTGCCATGGCCCTGGCCGGAGATCCGTCTCTGCTTATAGCCGACGAGCCCACCACGGCACTGGATGTAACCATACAGGCGCAAATCATGGAGCTTCTGAAGGAAGTTAAGGATCGTATCAACATGTCGATTATGCTCATTACTCACGACCTGGGTATTGTTGCCGACTTTGCCGACAGAGTTATTACCATGTACGGCGGAAAAATCGTTGAAACCGCCACCACTGAAAGGATATTTAAAAAGCCCTCTCACCCTTATACCCAGGGGCTTTTAGGTGCTCTTCCCAAGCTTAACAGCGACGGCGGAACCTTAAATTCCATTGAGGGCTCTCCCATAGACCTTCTCAATCCGCCCAAGGGCTGTCCCTTCTCCCCAAGATGCCCCCATTGCATGAAGGTATGCCTGAACCACATGCCGCCGCTTTTTGAGGTGGAGGAAGGCCATGGTTCGGCATGCTGGCTCCATCACGAATTTGCGGGGAAGGAAGGTGCAAACGCATGAACAAGCTTTTTGAAGTTAAGGATTTGAAGCAATACTTCTATGTGGGCTCCCAATTCCTTTCGTCTAAAGAACATGCCCATACAGCTGCAGTTAAGGCTGTTGACGGCGTCACTTTTGACATTTATGATGGGGAGACACTTGGCCTTGTGGGCGAATCCGGTTCCGGAAAAACCACCCTTGGCCGCTCCATGCTTCACCTGTACAGACCTACGGGGGGGAAAATCATATACAAGGGAAACGATATTACAGGGCGCTCCTTCAATAATTACAGGAAAAAGTTTCAATACATCTTTCAGGATCCTTATGCCTCCCTTAATCCCCGTATGACTGTTGCGGATATTATCGGTGAGCCCTTGGACATTCATAATCTTGCAAAGAATGCCGGTGAAAGGCAGGACACGGTTATAAGCCTTCTGAATTCAGTGGGCTTAAGC